>NZ_LNUO01000210.1:0-1927 GCF_001462175.1 Psychrobacter sp. ENNN9_III | reverse complement strand
AATCATAAAAAACACGGTCAATGAGTTCATCACTGAATCATAAAAAACACGGTCAATGAGTTCATCACTGACCGTGTTTTATGTGCATTAAGTTTAAAGCTAGTAAACCAACATTAGTGAGTGATCACTAACCATCAATCAGGTACCTCATAATTGGCGTTTTCTGGGTTGAGACCAAATGAGTATACGAATGTCGCAACCAGACTGTTAATAATGATAAAGGGTAAGTCAATCGTGACGTGACCAAGTAGATAGCGTCCAATCAACCAAGAGACAATAAGCATAATAATAAAAAACGCGCCCAGATACCCTAAGATGACAGGATGTTTTAAACCATAGGGCTGCGCAGGCTTAGGTTGTTTACCAAGTATATATATACGTATCGCCCAACCAGCGGCATAAGACAAACCGCCCAAAACGACATAACTTAAAAAATTCATATTATCTGACTCTATTACTAAATAACTGGCAGAACATATTATATTACTGTCCAACAAACCTATAATAAATACTGTTTGCTATCAAAGACTTTTAGTACTCGGCCCAACGTTATCGATGACAATATCGGCATGGGGATTGGCTAAAATATCAGTATTGACCTCATCACACTCTACCCGATAAATCGTATTTGCGCCCTTATAGATGTAGGACAAATACTCACTATCAAGTAATGGATCGATATTGGCATAAACAGGTTTGACATGTGCCATGACCAACACTCTATCAGGACGTCCAATAACTGCATCGACATTGTCAGGATCAATGGAGAAAAACTTAGGTATCTCACTATTATCAAGCTCTTCTAACGGTTCAGCAGTATCCCAGACACGCTTGGCAGTTGCAGGCTCCTTCATCTGCATAACCCATCTGCCTTGTTGCTGACTGACCTTAATCTGGGCAGGCTCATCACTGCTGACGGTATAGCAGCCTTCAAATATAGATAAATCCGTTTCGGTCTTTGCCGCATCTTTCACCACGGTCGTACTGCTATCATTACAACCTGCTAGCAATAGCGCACTACAAGTGATACCGCTAACCACTAACAAGGTAAGTCTTTTGCAAATAACGTCTGAGCGCTTGAGCATGATAATGTCATCCTGCGTTAAAAGGGACTGAGGCATGTGCATTCAGTTTCAACTGAAAAGCTGTGCTCTCATCAGGCTCATTTTAACAGAAAACAACTCCCTTTCTGTTTTGATATTTAGCTTTACAGTTTTGTGGCGAGCGATGGCGCATATTGCTAATGGATTTGCTATAATCAAGCGCGTTAATCCCAGTTATACTCTCAGTTAAACTATAGTCAAGCTCGATAGTATAGATATAAATAAATTAAATAAATAGCGCAGAGGCTCTATAGAACTGAGCTTGCAAGGCGAATAATATATCTGTTTATCGTACGTTAACTATCTATTAGGCTATTAGATTTTTATGTCAGACAATCCTGCTCTATCATCCTACACTTCTAGTACAAATGTTTTTAGCGCAAGTCAGCAAAATGCGGCTGATCCGCTAGCCGTGAAAGCAAATACTACCGTCGCTTATACTGATGGTGCCTGTAAAGGTAATCCTGGCGCCGGTGGCTGGGGCGCGCACCTTATCTTTAGTGATGGACGTACGCAAGATCTATACGGTGGCGATAAAGAAACCACTAATAATCGTATGGAGCTAATGGGCGCAATAAAAGCTCTAGAGCATAGCCCACGCGATTTAAAGCTTGAGATTTGGACCGACTCTAGTTATGTTAAAAACGGCATTACCCAATGGATTGAAGGTTGGAAAAAACGTGGCTGGAAAACTGCAGGCAAAAAGCCTGTAGCCAATCAAGACTTGTGGCAACAGTTGGATAATCTTTGTCAAGCACGCGATGTTGATTGGCACTGGGTTAAAGGTCATGCTGGACACGCAGGCAATGAGAAAGCTGATGAGC
>NZ_LNUO01000021.1:0-4008 GCF_001462175.1 Psychrobacter sp. ENNN9_III | reverse complement strand
AATTTTGCGCAGCCTCTGTCAGCGTAGACACAGCAAGCCAGGAAAATTTATACCAGTTGCACGTTAGTATGAGCGTATCGATTTTATTTCGAACTGACTATAGTACTCTCTTCAATACAGAGCATTTCATGGCAAAAAATATTACCTCTTTAGCACTAGCATCAATATTAACATCGTTCATGACATTGCCATTAATCGGCTGCGTCGCAACATCGACGCCGCGTTATGTCATCGATAGCGAAACCTACCAAGCTACTGGCAAAAGCCAGCGTATCAAAACCATCGTCTTGCACTATACGGTCTCAGATAATGAACGTTCGATCAAAACCCTGACCACAGGACAAGTCAGCGCCCACTATCTCATTTTGGATACGGACGACGATAAGATTTATAACTTAGTGCCAGAGTCTGAGCGCGCATGGCATGCCGGTGATAGCGGCTTTGCCGGTAGAACGATACTCAACGATACCTCTATCGGCATCGAGATCGTCAATGCTGGCATCAAACCTGAGTATCGAGACGCGCTAAAAAATGGCAATATGGATTACCATCCTTATGAGCATTATGTGGCGTTTGATGAATTACAGATTAAAAAAGTTGCCGAGCTGGTGCAAGATATCGCCAAGCGCTATGACATCTCACCGAAGAACATCATCGGCCATGCCGATATGGCACCCTCGCGTAAAATCGACCCTGGTGCCAAGTTCCCTTGGGAGCGACTGTATGTCGATTACGGCATTGGTGCTTGGTATGATGAATTTGATAAGCAATTCTTTATGCATCCAGACGCCTTTGCCGCGGCGACGATACCTGAGATTAAGCAAGAACTGCGCGAATATGGCTATCGCATTAATGACAGTGACGAATGGGACAAGTCTAGCCGCGATGTAGTCTATGCCTTCCAGCTACGTTTTCGCCCGCAGCGACCAACGGGCGAGATGGATTTGGAGACTTACGCGATACTACGCGCACTCAATCAGAAGTATGCTGGTCGTGATGACTTTTATTGAGATTGAATTCTAAAGCCTTGGCAACTTTTATTGAGATTGAATTCTAAAGCCTTGGCAAAAGGTGTTCTTTAACTGATATTTGCTAATCAATGCTTGCTAATGAAGTATCTTATGACGCTACGCATCCATGCTCTATTCCATACTGATTATGAAGACTTGAGCTTTATCACGCAGTGGGCGAATAGTCACAACCATATTATTAATGTCAGTCGCTCTTACGATAATGATTCGTTACCTGCGCTAGACAGCTTTGATTGGCTTGTCGTAATGGGTGGGCCAATGAGCGTCCATGATGAGGAAAAATACCCATGGTTAAGCGCGGAAAAACGCCTGATTAAACAAAGTATCGATACTGGTAAAACGGTCATTGGTATTTGCTTAGGGGCGCAGCTTATCGCCCATTGTTTGGGTGCTGAGGTTAAAACGTCTGGGGTAAAAGAAATCGGTTGGTTGCCGATGCGACTGACGCCCGCAGGTCAGGCGCATCCTTTATTACAAGATTTACCCAAACAGGATTTTACCGTATTTCACTGGCACGGTGAGGGCTTTGACTGTCCAACAGGCGCGAGCATCATTGCGGAAACGGATGCTTGGGCGAATCAAGGTTTTGTCTATCAAACACCATTGCACGTAGAATTAGACACTTGGATACTCGCGTGGCAATGTCATTTTGAAGTCACCAAAAAGAGCCTTGCTAAAATGATAGTTAATGGCAATAACGCCATTCAAAGTGGGCTGACAGAATACCCCGAAACGGTACAATCACCCGCTGAGATAATCGCGCTGGGTGATAAATATATCGAAGCAAATAACGCAAGGCTATCCGCTATACTAAATCGGATAGCTGAAAAATAAATAGTAAGGAGTATAGCTATGACTGATTCACAACATAACGAACAGGATGAGCTGCAGAAATATCTAGAAGAAAAAGCCAGACAAGAGCAGGAAAAAGAACAGGAGTCTGAGCCGCTTTCTGAATATGAGGCTTGTGTGCTAAGAGAGAGTGCTAAGATTCATGAGTTGATTGCTGAGGCTCAGAAGTAGACTAATGAACATTCAGAGGATGAGTAGCTTTTATAGAAATATATTTTCAATAAAGCTACTGAGGTATCTACTGGAAAGATGTTTGATATTCAATTACCCTAGCAAACCAAGAGGTCTATGAATACTTTATCAATAACTTATTAAGTCTCTCAATAAAGCTGTTACTATCTAGAAAATAATTAGGATAGGCTTCTTTAATTTTATTAACATCCCCAACAGATACTAAAACAACATCAAATCTATCACTATCTTGATAAGTTTTTTCTAATCGAAAATAATTTTCATTAGCCTCTTGCTCATCAGAGTAAGGTAAAATACTTGTTTCACGAGACTCTAAGTCTAATTGAATTAAGTAATATTTGGCTGCTGTATTTTCTTCTGAGAAGCTAATAGAGTTGACACTTTTAAGTTTTTCAATAACTCTCAATTCTTTTTCAAGTTTATTTAGCTCAATACATACTTCTGCTGGGGTTAACTTTTCGTAGTTAGAAATGACAGGAGCTTTCTCTTCTATCGAGAACAAGACACTTGTTAGCTTAAGAAACTGTAAATAGCTCTCTTCCCCTTCACCTGTCTTAAAAGAAACTTCATTCAATGAGCCTAGTATTTCTACAATTGTTGCCCATTCATGTTGTATCTTTGTACGAATTTGCAGTTCTATTTTAAAATCTTTGTCTTCTACTTTACAGTTGAAAATTTGATGTATTCCACGATATCCATCAGATTTAGGTTCACAAATATAGTCATGTATTTTGATATTATTATCAATATAGTATGAATTAATTATTTCACAAAACACCTTATCATCAGTGAATTTGTTAAGTGATTTCATATCAGGTAAGGTAACTCTAATACCTACTAAATCATCCAATTGAGATAATCTAGTGGTAGTAAATCGAACCAACTTCATTGAAATTGATTCCAATCTTTTCGTGCGAGAAGAAACAATACTGTCCTTTGAAATATCTAATCTGTCTAATTTTTTTTGTAATAAGTTAGAGAGTATTACGAGGCATGGCGTATGGTTTTCCCTGTACTTTCTGAGAATCAGCAGTGCGTTAGTAAATTGCTCTTCGCTTATATTATGGGAACCACTTGAATCTGAGTAATTCATGTAAGTGCGTATAGTTTTACCAGCTTTCGTTACAGCGCTATTAGAAATAGAAAAAGAGAGTGGCGTTTCTTGATGAACGTCACTCTCTTCAACATGCTCGAAAGTTGTTTTTATATCTAAAACCATAGTAAAACTATCAAACTTTACCTTCAATCATATCTTGTAAGTTGATGAGCGTACCGACCTTTCCTCTTGACCATGCAGTTTCTGGTTGGTGTGTCATCCAAGATAGTTCAGTGCCACTGTAATTACCATAAATATCAATTATTTTTTCTAAGAAATCAATTACTTGATGATCACTAGAATTTACTTTCTGACGTTCGCTCCACATATCAGAACCGAACTCATTAATATTTTTAGCTCCAAACTTTTTAAACTCATGATAAATTTCAGGTAAAACAGGACCATACTGCCATCGTTCGAAATTACCATCGAACAGAGGTATGTTACTTGATTTTAGGTACCATGATTGAGTAAAAAACATTAGCTTTTGCAACTTCATAGGGGTTAAGTTATTAGTTTTACCATTATTAGCTTGTTCAATAAAAGCGTTTGCAATTGCAATTGCTGAATATTTCATAATAACCTCCTTATGATAGTTAATGAACGGTAGTCAATAATATTTTGTGAAAGAAAAGGATGAGCAGGAAGTATGAAATTAGGAATATATTACAATATTCTAAAGTATCTTAGAATATTCTAAAGTATCTTAGAAACGCAAATAAGCTATATTGCAATTTGAAGTGGGCAATTAAAACAAATAAGCTATATTGCAATTTGAAGTGGGCAATTAAAACTGAAATCAATTCCATACCACTATTTTTGATTAGAAAATCAGTA
>NZ_LNUO01000209.1:0-5025 GCF_001462175.1 Psychrobacter sp. ENNN9_III | reverse complement strand
GGGGGGGGGGGGGGGGGACGGGGCCCAAGGAGTAAAATTTTAAAAAACAGTGACGGACGTGAGATTGCAGTACCAGCCAATCATGTCTCGCCGGGCGATGTCATCGAATACCACACCGTTTATAACAATATCAACGCGCAGCCCGTTGATGATATCAATGCCATGGTGTCGTTGCCGAATAATGTGCAGCTGGTATCACTAAACAGCCCACTACCGACGCTTGCAACTACTGGCGGCGACAGCTATCAAACCATTCAGCAAGTGGGTAATACTGTAGTAGTGAAAGAAAACTACTCTGGACTTAAATGGAATTTAGTCGATCTTGACGCGAATACACCGCAAACTATAATTATACGCGCCAAGGTTCAATAAGAACAAAGCGGAATTTAAAACTCAAAAACCATCAAATTTTATAAAAGGTCTTGTGGGCTAAATATTTAGTCGGCAAGACCTTTTTTTAGTTGGTCACAGCTTTTCGTCGATTTCTCACACAGTCATTTAAGCACTCCCTACCAGTAAAATTTTGGTTTCATATCACGACACTATCTGTCGTTTTATATCCCCAATTCTTCTATAAATCCAATGACTTAGCGTTAATTTTGATAAAATAGTACTCTACTAATGAATGGGCACTATAACTTATGGCAACCATCAATTATGAACGACTACAAGGCAAGCTCAACATCTTAGCGGATGCTGCTAAGTATGATGTTTCTTGCTCCTCCTCCGCTGGTACTCGCAAAAACCAAGGCGGTGGTCTCGGCGACGCTTCAGCGACAGGAATTTGTCACAGCTATACCGAAGATGGTCGCTGTGTCAGCTTGCTCAAAATCCTATTAACCAATCACTGTATCTATGACTGCGCGTACTGCACCTCACGCAAAAGCAATGACACACCGCGCGCAGCATTTACGGTTGAGGAAGTGGTTGATCTGACCATGCAGTTTTATCGCCGTAACTATATCGAAGGGTTGTTCCTCAGCTCTGGTATCTTTAAAAGTGGCGACTATACGATGGAACGACTGGTCGAAGTTGCCAAAATCCTGCGTACTCGTGAGCGCTTTAACGGTTATATTCATCTAAAAACCATCCCTGGCGCTTCAAAAGAGCTATTGTTAGAAGCTGGGTTGTATGCAGATCGTCTCAGCGTCAATATCGAGATTCCTACCAAGTCAGGTCTAGCTTTGCTCGCACCAGAGAAGTCGCACGACGAGCTAAAAGCGCCAATGCAGACGGTAAAAGAAGAAATCGTCACGATTCGTGAGAGCCGTAAAACCCATAAAAAAGCACCCAAATTTACCCCAGCTGGCCAGACCAGCCAAATGATAGTCGGTGCTAGCAATGAGACCGACTTGCAAGTAATTCAGCTATCGAGCCATTTTTATCAGACTTATGATCTCAAGCGCGTTTACTACTCAGGTTACGTGCCGATGCTTTCTGACAACCGCTTGCCAGCGATTGGCACGCCAGTACCAATGGTACGTGAAAACCGTCTGTATCAAGCCGATTGGCTAATACGTTTTTATGGCTTTGGTGCACACGAAATTGTGGAGCCAGAGTCGCCCTTTTTGGACTTGGACTGTGATCCAAAGCTGGCTTGGGCCATTCGTCATCGCGAGCACTTCCCCGTCAATATTCAAACAGCGACTTATGAGATGATTGTACGCATCCCAGGTATTGGCACCAAAACGGCCAAAAAAAATAGTGAAAGCGCGTAAGTTTAATCAGTTGACCCTTTATCATCTCAAAAAAATGGGCGCCGCGGTCAATCGTGCCAAATATTTCATCGCAACCACTGGCAAAAACGAGCATCTTGCACATCTGACTCGTGACAACTTTCGTCAATATGTACTGGCGCAAACGCAGACTAAATTTAAGGATCAGCGCAGTGGGCAATTAGCACTGTTTTAAAAAGGAGCATATATGCTAGAGCTGACCCCAAACACCGCGTACCCTGTTGGTCAATTGACACCCAGTATTGTGCTTTATGAGCCAAGTTTTGAAGGTTGGTTGAGCGCGGTGTTTTATGTTTATGTCAATAAGCTGCAAAACGATGAAGCATTACGATTGATTGCTCAAGACTGTTATGTACCCTCATTGATTGCTCAAGCAACCAGCGTTGTGCCTAATGAAGAAAATGCTGAACGTGTATTGGTAAAACTAAACCAGCTATTAGGTCGCTCAGGTATGCGCAATTTACTTTGGGGGTTTTTGTCTGAAAAAGACGACATTGGTACTACTTTATTTCAAGTAGTCAAATATGCTATTGACTACCCTAGTCGTTATGTTATGCAAGACTTGGGTAACTTGAACATACTTGAGCTGGTACAAACTGTAAAGTCTGTCGGACGTGAAAAGCATCGCATGGAAGCGTTTGTGCGTTTTGAGCACACAACCAGTGACATCTATTTTGCCCGTGTTGAGCCTGATTTTAACGTCTTGCCGCTGATTGGGGAGCATTTTCGGCAGCGCTATCAAGATCAGCATTGGGCTATCTATGATCTGGCTCGTGGCTATGGCATTTATTATGACAAGAGTCAAAGCACGCCCACGCGCCCCGCTGCCCTGCAAACCATCACCGAGCTTGATGATGCTGTTTTACGCAACCCTGCCAGTATTCATAGTGAGGACGAACAGCGCTATCAAAAATTTTGGCAAGGCTACTTTACCAACGTCAACATTAAAGAGCGCAAAAACCCTCGTTTGCACAGACAGTATTTACCGCAGCGCTATTGGAAATACTTAAGCGAAAAGCAAATATTGCCCAATGCTGAACACTTGCAAAAGCGTCGTTAGCCACTCATCAATTCTTTAGACTGTAAAAACTTGAGCTAGCATGGCGATTTGTCACCTCTAATCGGTCTTCATGGTTGAGTTTTCAGCATTTTTAACTGACAATAGCAGCTTGATATCCTAACTGGTGGCCCACGCTATTATGAAAGTTATGCGTTTACTGTCGTCCTTAAAACATGATGAATCCGAACGTGGGATCTTTCATCTTGGACGCGCTTTGGCCAAAAACGGACATACTTCTATTATTGTCTCTAGTGCCGATGATGATAACGATTTGGTCAAACGTTTAGAGCGAGATGGCAATATATACCATCAGCTGCATATGTATAAAAAATCATGGTTATCAATCTTACAAGTTGCCCCTCTACGTCATCTTATCGAACAATACAATCCTGATATTATCCATGTGCATTCACGTACACCTGCTTGGATATTGCATTTAGCCCTGCGCCGAGCACGCGTAAAACATCGACCAAAGCTAGTCTCAACCATGTATGGTTTTTATTCAATTAACAAGTATTCACAAGCACTACTGGATGTCGATACCATTATCACTGTATCAGATAGTGTGACGAACTATTTGAGAAAAGGTCTACATCGCGAAGAGATCGATCCAAAGTCCATCAAGCGTATCTACCGCGGCGTTGATACGCGTCGTTATCCGTATCGGCACAACCCTTCTGTATATTGGTTACGCCGTACCTTTGCAGAATATCCTGAGCTTGAACATAAGAAATGGTTGGTGTTTCCTACTATCATTGGTAATGAATATGGACAAGAATGGCTGATTGATATTCTAGGAAACCTACAAGAACAATTTCCTAATATCCACGCTATTATTATGGACGACGACCATAGAGATGGTGACGTGGCGCATGAAGACTTTCGTCAACGCACCAATACGCTAGGTCTGGCCGAACGTATCACGTATGTCGGTCGTAAACGTAACGACATGCGGGAGTGGCTGTCAGCGGCCAATATCGTTATGGCGCTTGCTAATCAACCTGAATCTATCGGTATCAATGCTCTACAGGCGATTCATCTAGGTACGCCCGTGGTTGGTTGGGATCAGGCGGCTTTTAGTGAGATTTTGCAACCGTTGTACCCGCAAGGATTGGTTAAAAAATACAATGCTCAGGCTCTGTGCAAAGTTGTTAAAAGTCAGTTAGAAAGTGTCACTCGTCCTGAGATGACAGATAAGTTTACCATGCGTCAGATGATTAAAGAAACTATTGAAGTCTATCAGGGTCTGTATGAAGCCTCGCAGAAAGAACAAAAAGCGTTACTAGATGCTCACTCTCTACAGAGATCCAAAAGGCATTTAAAGGCTGCCAGTCCCCCTTTTATCGATACTCATGATAAAAGGATAACAAATACTAAAATTGATCTATTAAAAAAGTCGCCAAAAGTGACGGGCGACTTAACGGCGAATAAGGAACAGGCTAGTAGTGATAAAGCCGTCGCTACTAATAAAAGTAAAACAGATAAAAGCAAAACGGACAATAACCATTAGAAATAACAGATAACAGATAACAGATAAAAGCGAATAGCGTCGCGCCTCAGTATAGCAGCAACTCTATATAATCGTTCTATCTAATAAGTCGTTGGCGTATGCGCACTTACTATATGAGTCACCGTATCACTAGGATTAATAAAGGTATGCGGCTTCATGGTATCAATCACATAACTGTCCCCTTTATTGAGCAAGTATGTGGTCTCCTCGATGCGAATAAGAATCTTGCCTTCGATGACCGTCCCAATCTCTTCTCCTTCATGAGCGATTTTTTCTTCCGTTGAGCTGTTGGGCTGATAAGTCTCAATCAAAAACCCTAAGTTTTTTGTTGTGCTGCAATTGTATACCTGTTTAAGCGACACTCTGCTATTTGGTTCACTAAGCTCAATTAAATCTTTGGGAGTCACTACCACTCTTGCTTTAGGTTCTTTCCACTCGTCACTAAAAAAAGTCGTCAAATCAGAGCCTAGCACCGCTAAAATTGCTTTTAATGTATTGACGGCCGGACTCACTTTATTGCGCTCAATGGCGCTGATTGAGGTATTGGTCAGTCCTGCAAGCCTTGCAAGCTTACGCTGTGAATAACCTTTAGCAAGGCGCAGCTGATTGATTTTTTTACCAATATCTTCTTCTGGTTGTTCATCCGCTTTGATGGCTGTCTGAGCCTTTTCGGAGACGACTTTATCATCTAAATTGGTTTTATCTGAAGTATTATCTAG
>NZ_LNUO01000208.1:0-4424 GCF_001462175.1 Psychrobacter sp. ENNN9_III | reverse complement strand
TTTATTGGGTTTTAGTAAGATTAAATTTAGGCATATAATATAAAGGTATAAAAAATATATATTTACTAATACATATATATCAATAAACCTATAATACTTTTGAAAGTATTAGTCCTTCATTAATTTTTATTTACTAAATTGCTAAAATCCAATGAAAGAGCACTATTTATTATTCGATGCTGTCATTAACGTACCAAACCATTGATACTATTATTCATGTGCATTTTTATCATAATTGATTGAAAATAAGAATAAATTGTTAATAAATTGACACTTTTTGCAATATTAATTTTCATGTTAATAAGAATAAGCTGAATAATATTCACCTTTAAGAGTAACGTAGAAATTCTAAACGTTTCATTTACAAAGAATTATTTATATCAAACTCATTACAAAAGCTAAAGTATTGATTAAAGTCTGCTACCTATAAAAAGCTTCTATTCCTTAATTTTTATAGAAGTAGAAACTTTGCGTTATCAAATTCTAAAAAATATATAGCTTGTAGAGAGTATATATTTTTATATTATGATGTACAAATTACAATACAATTAGTACTTTTTTGACTGTTGTTATTGATTAACTTGCCCATACCTTCCTAACTGACGTCTTGCTAATGTGTATAGTTTAGTTTAATTTGTCATAAGAATAGTTTAGTTTAAGTTACTTATTAATTACACGTAACGCTCAATCATTTTAATTGCTAGTACCTACTAAGTTTCTCTACAAGGATTTCGTATGAAACATACTACTAAGGCTTTGATAGCAGCAATGACATTATGCGTTAGTGCAAGTGCTATAGCATCTAGCCATCGTAGAGTTATGAGGTAACGACCCTGTCATTGGAGCTTGGACGACCGCTAGTGTCCGTCAAGCAACCTTAGTCAATCCTTCTCCTGAATCCGGCATCAGTACC
The DNA here is from genome assembly GCF_001462175.1 of Psychrobacter sp. ENNN9_III. NCBI lineage: Bacteria > Pseudomonadati > Pseudomonadota > Gammaproteobacteria > Moraxellales > Moraxellaceae > Psychrobacter > Psychrobacter sp. ENNN9_III. The sequence goes on along the minus strand of NZ_LNUO01000208.1, from coordinate 3,511 downwards.
ACAGCGAAAAAAGGCGGTGCATGGACGCAGGTTTCAAGGCTCGGTATGCCACTGGTAAACGAAGTTGTGATCGGTCTTAAAGATAAAGACAAATTTAATGCCTCAGAGCCAAAAGATGATGTGGCTAAATTTGCACCTTATGTCTTTTATCCTACATTGCCTGCGTTGATTCAGACTTTGTATCCACAAGCACCAGCACCAACTAACTTTCCGCGTCAAGACTTAGTCACTGCCTTTTTGACAGGTGTTCCGACTATCAATAAGCCTGCCAAAGTTGTACCAGCAGATATGTTGCGTTTAAACACCAGCACACCTGCCGTAGCAGCTGCTAATCAAAACGACTTAGGTGTCATTAGTATTATCCCTGGTCAAAACGATGGTCGACCTAGTGCCAATAGCAAAGACGTTGCAGGATTTCCAAACGGTAGAAGACCTGGTGATGATGTTACTGATATCGCGTTGAGGGTATCTATGGGTGCCTTATGTCACGCGGGCTTGCCAGCAGATGTTACCTGCGTCCCTGCTGATGCCAAGGCCGGAAAAGCTCTATTTACTGACGGTGCACTTAAACCCGCTACCGAGTTTGACTCAGTCTTTCCTTATCTAACCACCCCTAATCCAGGTAGCCGATAAGTTGAATCTAACTCAAGGAGAAATACGATGCGCTATGTACTTTTAGCAGTATTAGTCACCGGATCGGCCGCTCTTTCTGGTTGCTTTAATGATAATAACAATTCTAGCTCGCAAGATCGGGCTGATAGTAAAGTAGCGATAGATCAAGCTAAAGCGGAATTGGCAGCTAGCAGGACATCTACCGTCATCGACGTCAGTAGAGATGTAAACACCGATGAGCCACAGGACATCGATCGGATCATACTTCCCGAAGCCAACTTGGCAGAACCTGTCGCTGTGACGGGCGCCAACGCCTCATTGTAGTCTGATATGAGGTAAATCGAGCACCTGATCAGGCTACTGTTCAGGTGTTCCTTTATGTTTTGAACGGACAGAACTTATGCAATGGATTAAGCACATTATTAAATTACTGTTTTTATTAGTCATCAGCTGCCAATTACTTTATGCTGCACCTTTTATTCCTAAAACTGACCAACAAATTCTTGAAACTCTACCTTCAGATTCACCGCCTGCACGCTACCTCAGCTCAGATGATTTTTTGTCTAGCCAAAATACAAATAATCCTAAACAGACCAGCCAGCTATTAGAACGCGCTTACTTGCAAGGCGACCCGCGCGCCCTAGGCCAAGCAAAAGCGCAACTTGATCACCTAACAGATCAAAGCGTAGAGACACTCATGCTACGAGCGCGGGCTTTACAATCAGATCATAAGTTCTCTGAAGCAAAAGAGATGTTAAAACAGATATTAACTAAAGATACTGCCAATCCAGATGCTCTTTTGACTCTCTCCTCTCTATTAGTTGTTCAAGGCCAGTTTGAAGAAGCTATCGATTATTGCAACAAACTTGTTGACCCTGAATTGCGCGTGTATGAGTTGGCTTGTCAAGCCCAGATACAGAGCATGACTGGACAGCTTGAACAGGCAAAACAAACGCTCAGTGGCTTGGCGGCCATTGCGCCTGGACTAGATACATCAACCGCTCGCTGGATATATTTGATGCAAGCAGATGCGGCTTTAAGAAGCCAAGATACTCCTCTTGCTAATGAGGTTTTTAGCGTTATGGATGCTCAAACTGTGCCTGCACTTATGGCTCGTGCTGACTGGCTTTTGAGTAAAGGAGAGTATCAAAAAGTGCATCAACTGCTTAAAGATCATACTGACAAAGATGCGTTGTTACTGCGGCTTATCGCGGCACAAATAAAACTGCGCGACCCTAAATCTGAACAAAACTTAGCACTCATGCAAGAGCGTACTGAGGTGTGGCAAATACGCAAAGAAAATGCACACAGGCGTGAACAGGCTACTTACGCTATGCTTGCTAATCAAATTGATTCGGCACTCCAGTTGGCTCGAAACAACTGGCAACAGCAGCGCGAAACAGCTGATATTGAGATTTATACAAGAGCAGCCATCCAAGCTGGCAGCCAAAAAGACATTGAAGTGATACGCCAATTCATCAAAGATACTCAGTTTGAATATCCAGCGCTTGAGCGTGATCTACGTTTGGGTAAAATTAGTGACTGTTTAAACTGCCCAATCTCAGGCCTGCAAACTTCAAGCAAGGATAAGCCTTTATGAGCGCCCTTAGTAGACGCCTTTGGAATCATAGCTATCGTTACTTGACGCTGCTGTTACTAGCGATGACATGCACGATCCTACAGGCACACGAATCTAGTACCGCTTACTTGAACCTTCAAGCGAGCAATTCCACAGACACAGCAAGTATTAATTATAACGCTGAATATGAGTTGTCATTACGCGACCTTGCTTTACTAGTGGATATAGATTCAAACCAAGATCATAAAGTAAGTTGGATAGAGGTAAAATCGCAAACGCCACTCATAAAGCAGCTAATCGAATCCCAAGTAAAGTTAGAAGCAGGTACGCAAGCCTGCGAGATAGCAAGCTTTGCCCCATTGGCAATTAATACACGCGGCGGGTTTAATTACCTATACACAGACTTTGAGATAAACTGTGCTACCCCAATCGATAATCTAAATTATCAGATCTTAGCAGGTATCGATGCCAATCACCGCTTAATCCTGACTGGGGCTAGTGATGAGTCGCCCCTTCAAGTGTTGGCTGTAGGAAAAACTCCTTTAGGTTCAGGGACTGAATCTGGCTGGTTGTTCACGGCAACGAATTTTTTGAAAAGTGGCATTCATCATTTGTTGATTGGTTGGGACCATCTATTATTCTTATTTGTACTGCTAATCCCTGCAGTCTACTTACGTAAGCAAAAATCATTGGTTGCCGTTACTAAACCGCAAGCGGCATTACTTGAAGTCTTTTGGATTGCAACCTCATTTACATTAGCACATTCAATTACCTTGAGTTTAGCGGCGCTTCAGATCGTCAGTATACCTGCCCGCTTTATTGAATCCTTAATCGCTCTATCCATAGCGTTCGCAGCATTAAACAACTTAGTACCTTTGCTACGCGTACGCGCCGTCTATCTAGCATTCTTTTTTGGACTAATTCACGGTTTTGGCTTTGCTAATGTACTTGTAGATTTGCCACTAACCACAAGCGAGCGTGTACTAGCATTATTAAGTTTTAACATAGGGATAGAGCTAGGACAACTTGTATTTATCGCCTTGGTATTTCCCATAGCGCTGTTACTACGGCATACGCGTTTTTATAAAACGATCATATTTTATGCAGGTTCAGTGGCTAGTATTTTAATTGCATTATGGTGGTTTTTTCAGCGAGTTTTTTAGGCTGTGTCATCAATTAGTGTATTAATTCCATTCATGATCTTAAAACGACTAAACTTCATTAAAGCACATCATATTTCTTGTCAGTATGAACATATTGACAAGAAATATATTTTTTATTCATATGCAGAGTTTTAGATATAATTGTCTACATCAAGGC
>NZ_LNUO01000207.1:0-11089 GCF_001462175.1 Psychrobacter sp. ENNN9_III | reverse complement strand
GAAATTTTCTTACTGAAACAATTTTTATTTAAACGAGATACTTCAATTCAAGACAAGAAACTATTTTTATTCTAATAGAAATAAGACTCAGGGATTACTAAATTTATTTATTAGTACATCCAATTACCATATGAAGAACTACTAATACTTTACTGTATTAAACAAACTAATATGTTTTTTATTAAAAAGAGATATCTATATGAGTATCATTATTCAGGCTGGACACAATTCTTCTAAATCAAATCTACTGATGAAGAAACTTTATGAAAATGGTTTAAATCAACCGTTAGATAGCTATAATCATAAGTTGGCTCCTCAACAAGTTGCAGAAACTATTCACAAGATATTATCCCGTAAAAATGTTACAGTTCCAAATAATAAGTTAACTGATAATCTTATGGTAGATCTTCTTTTATCTAATTTAGATTCCGACAGTTGGGGTTGGGAGTCTGAAGAGAATTTGTTAGCACTGGATTACTGGTATCAGTTGGATTCAAGTACAAGGTTTGTACTTGTATTCGATCACCCGAATCAATTGCTCTCACAAATAAATTCCGAGTTACTAACAGTGGATGAACTTAGTGAAATCATTAGTAATTGGGTAAGTTATCATAAGAAAATATTAAATTTCTTAGAAAGTAACACGGATAAAGCGATATTAGTAGAAGGTGCTTATGCAGTTAATAATATAGAAAATACTTGTAAAAAAATAGAGAGTGTTTTTCAAAAAACTTACTTCGAAACAGATTTATATCAAGAAAAAAATCCACTTATTTTGAATAGTGAAGAAGTTGTTCCAGTCGACAAGTTAAATACAATTAAGAACTATCTGTTTGAAGAGATTCTATGTGAGTTTCCAGAAATAACTAATATGTTCAACATTTTACTAAATAAATCTTCGATAAGCTATAGTAAATCAATTTATGAGGTTAAGAAGAAAAATATACCCAATATAATTTATACTTTAAATTATGTGAGTAAATATAATGAATTAAAAGAAAGCAAAAATGAAAGTAATAGAAATAAATATTTAGTAGAAGAAGTAAGAAAGCTAAGTAAGGAAAAACAAGAATTAAACAGCGAAATTTCTAAAACAAGAAGTTTACTAAAGAAAAAAGAAGAAGACATCGAGAAAATTAAGATAGAAAAAGATATAAATGAAACTGGTGTTTTTAGTAATAAAAAGTTAAAGCAAGAGAATGAAATACTTATTACTCAGTTACATTATGTACAGGAGGAGTTAGAGAAGATTTACTTAGAAAAAGAAAGTATAAAACATTCGGAAAGTAAAGGTCTATCTGATAATGTAACAGAGTATCCTATATATTATGGGGCAGCAGAACGTGTGAAACAAGATCTGCCTTATCGTCTTGGCGCTACAATGATAAAACAAGGAAAATCTGCTAAAGGTTTAGCTGTTTTACCTTTATCATTAGCTAAAGAGTATAAGAACTTCAAAAAAGAATATAGTGACTCAAGTGTTTTACCTCGTTTAGAAGATTATCAAGATGCATATGAGGCCGAGAAAGTAAGAAACCACTTATCTTACCAATTGGGTAATACACTAGTAGAAGGGCTTGAGCATCCATTGAAAGCAGTTAAAATTCCATATAAGTCTTTCAAACATATTCTTGATTTTAAAAAGAAATAAAAATTTGGCTAATTGATCAAAACGTTCATAAGGAAGTAGTAATGAGTTCAAATGTTTTTTTACTAAGTAAAGCCAACGAATTATTTAGAGCAAAAAACTATAGTGAGGCAAAGAAGTTATATATAGAGGCTGGAGAATTAGTAGGTATTGAATCAGTTAAAGCAAACATTATGCTATGTGATAGTCGTAACGGGATTAGTAACCTCAACGACTCTTATAAATATCTTGAGAATACGAAACATGGTATTCCTATTTCTAAAGAAACGGATATAGTTCAAAATAATTCAGTTAAATATATTTTAAAGTCTTTACAAGAGTTTGATGGTTTCAAGGATATTAATAAAGTCATTAATAAGAAAGCACTACCGAAAGTTACTTATGTAGTTACTTCTTTTAATGCAGAGCAAACAATAGAAAGGTCGATTCAGTCTATCTTGATGCAAAGCTATCCTAATATTGAGATTGTTATATGTGATGATAAAAGTTCAGATGGTACGTGGGAAAAACTGAAAATACTCAAGGAACAGTCAGAAAAGAGTATAAAAATTATACGAACAAACGTTAATGGTGGAACGTATTTAGCCAAAAATATCGCTATTGAAAGTGCAACTGGAGAATTTATTCTATTCCAAGATGCGGATGACTATTCCCATCCAGAACGTACCATAGTACAAATATACCCACTAATAGAAAATAAAGATTTAATTGCTACTAGAACTAAATATGCTAGATTCAACCCAGATACAATGGATATAATTCCTGTAGGTGGCAATTTGTCAAAGTTTGGTTTAATAACACTTGCTGTTCGTAGAGATGCTTTCGTTGATATTGGATATTTTGATTCAGTTAGAAAAGCAGGAGATGATGAGTGGTTCCAGCGCTTAAGACACCTATATGGTCGTGACAGTATAAAAGAATTAGACGTTGCTTTATACTTGGCTGAACTAAGACAAAACTCACTTGTTGCTGATATGATAACCTTTAACGATGATGGTTCAGTTGAACAGTCAAGCTCAGAAGATAGAAAAAATTATGTGAAGATTTTTAAAAATAACTATAAAGATAAAAATAAGAAAAAACAATGGTACAAAAACATATATGCTCCTTATAGATTAAGACCAATTAGAAGTTATCCTGAGAGTATTAGTAGCTTAAACCCTCCTAATGAGAAAGTGTTTGCATCTGGATGCTGTATACCGGAAAGGTTAGAAAGTTTCCAATTAGTAGTCCAACGTATATTGCCACAAGTTGATCATCTATATGTTTATCTCGACAAGTTTGAGAAAATACCTTCTTTTCTTAATCATGATAAAATCACAGTAACACTATCTAAAGATTGTTTTAAAGATTATAGAGATAATGCTAAATTTTTAGCTTTTGATAAACTCAAAAATCAATTATCGAATTTTTATTATTTTACTATCGATGATGATATTCTATACCCTCATGACTATGTAAGAAGTTTGCTAGATAGGCTGAAGGTATACAAGAATTCGTTAGTAATTGGTGTTCATGGAGTAATGTATGAAGAAAATCCAAGAAGCTACTTTAAAAGAAGGTTTGTTTATCATTTTCAAGGAACCAAATTAGAATCTCCTAAATTGGTCAATAATTTAGGTACAGGTACTGTTGCGTTTCATTCTAGCTTGTTTAGGCAATTGAATCCTGACATGTGGCCTACAGGTGGAATGGTAGATATTTACTTTAGCAACGAGTGTCGTAAGAATAATATTTTGTTATTATGTATAGATAGACATAAAAATTGGTTGAATGAAACTTACGAATCGAAAGGTTCGCCAAACTTGTGTGACGAGTATAGGGTATCGGATAAAGAAGCAAAAATCATAAGTGAAATAAAAACCATGTCACCATGGGGATATAAAAGTATTAAAGCAGTGATGCAAGATAATAAGTATATAGGTATGGGACTAGAAAGTATGCTACCAGAGTTTGTCGATGATGTTAAAGTAGCGAACTTTTTTCAAAGGTATAGATAATTATTATTGACATAGCAAGGCTAGTTGTTTTACTGAGAATTGAATTTACAATGAATGTGTATTTATATATTTTATATATAATTTCAGTTTAGCTTGTTATAGATTTGATAAATCTTCTATGTGAGATAAACTATCACTATATAGTTGACTCAATTTAAAACTGATACAGTGCCGCTAGTGTAAGTTTCCCTTGCTTGCTGTGCGATTTCGTTACTCTAGAGGCTGCGCAAAATTCATCCCAACAGCATATGGCATAGAGTATGCCAATTATATTTAGGATTGATTATACAAGATTGTAACCCTTATCCCAACTTATAACATGGTATTAGTATGAACAAGAATAAATTAAATGAACAGTGCTTCTTATTTGCTAGTAACAAGGAAAACCCTCAGGTTTTCTTTCAAGGGTATTGTTTTATTGGTAGTGATTATATTTCTGGTAGTGAAGGTCAGAAAGATTTTTATAATAAAACTGGAAAAAGAATAAACGGTAGTGAGGATGGTTGTTATATTTATGCGGAGCGTATTAATAATGATTATTTGTTCAGCACCGACTTTCTAGGTTATAAGAAAGTTTTTTATTACTGGACAGATGATATGTGGGTAGTCTCAAACTCTATACAATTAATAGCAGACTATTTAAAGGAAAACAAAATCAGTTTAAAAGCCAATTTCTCTCAGTTATCTGCTATAGGAATTCATAAAGGGTCTTTTTTTAATCAGCTTTACTCTGTTAATACCTTTATTGAGGGAGTCAAATTACTACCAGCTGGGTGTACTTTGAAAATATCTAAATCGGAATGTTCTATTGAAAGGATTAAAAGATTAAATGTGTTTAGCTCATATGAAGAGGGTTTATCTTTATTTATAGGTACATGGACTGCTCGTTTACAAGGACTACTTGAGAGCAATATTCATATAATTTCTGATCTTACCGGAGGAGCAGACTCAAGAGCAGTATTTACACTTCTAAAAAAAGCGAAAGACTTATCCTTGAGTGGAAGTGACTATCCTATGCTAAGTTGCGGATCCTCTAAAGGAAACACATTAGACTTGGAAATTGCCAGAGATATTGCAGGATGTTATGAATATCCTATTAATGTGCGAAGACAACATATAGAAAATAAATATTCAGGACAAGAGTCTTATGAGTCATGGAAAGCTCTTTGTCTAGGTGTTTATCATCCTATCTACTTTCCACCTCATGGGCCTCAAAATGGTACTGTTTCTTTAGGTGGTTCTGGAGCTGGAAACCATCGTCGCGTTTATAAACACGAAAGTATTGAAGAGTTAGTCTCTTCTCACGTTTCTATGATTAAGCCTAATTGGCTGTCTTATAATGTACGATCTGATATAGAAGCTGAAATACATAGAATGAGTTTAATAGGTTCTAAAGTAGATCCAATGGTTTTACATTTTAGAGAGTATAGAGACAGAATGCATGGTGGTAGAAATCCACAGTATATGACACTATTTAATCCTTTAGGGTCTAAAATCCTTGATGAGGTTTCAGAAGTTTCTGGTAGTAGTAGATTTAAAGTAGGGCAAGTAAATTATGATATTATGTCAAACTTACTTCCAGAGATTCTCGGTATACCTTTTGACAGTGATTTAAAGGCATTGACTACTGAAAGAAAGAGAAATCTTGTTCTTTTAGATAAGCTTGATAGAATCAGTACAGGTAAAGCTTACACTAGTACTGATATAAGCTTAGCTCAAGAACCTCTAAAGAAAACTAGCTCAGCCATCGAATTTTTAAATGAAGATTTCCAAGTAGCTAGAGCTAAAGTATTTGTAAAAGATTTTTTTGGCAAAGAATTTATTAACAAGACTGATAATACTATGAAGCTAGCTTTAGAACATAAAATGTTTAACCATGCAATAGATGGGCAAGGAGTCGCAGCAATGATTGCAGCTTCTATATTTGATTAATACGATATTATTATATTATCGCAAAGCATTTTTATTAGAGGTTTTGTTTATTCCATATCTATCTAGTGGCAAGTACTTTTCATCAGTAAAAGGCTGCTTAATGTTTATAAGCAGCCTATATGAACTTTATCTAATAATCGATATCCCATAATGATTTAATTTAAAACGATTTGTAAATTACAATAATCCATAATAGCTATAATAATTTTCGAAAGATTTTATGTGTAATAAATCTTTAAATAGTCTGGCTTCTGCATCGCAGAAAAGCTTTCCTAATTGCTTATCTAATGCTGGACTGTATTCTGGGAAGTAGCGTCCTGGATGAGGTGTTAATTCTCCCAAATAGTAACCATCTGTACCTTTGTAAAAATCAATACGCATAAAGGGTGCAGGGATATTTAGAGAGATATCTTTTGCATATTCTAATACTGAGCTATCAAAACCTGTACCTTCAAACCATGGCTGATTACGGCGTTCGCTTTCAAGTACGTTACCGTCTTTATCATACCAACACTGATAAGCTTTATCAGATCTTTTAATTTCTAAGACAGTACCCACTATTCCATAATACATATACACTTTTATATCATGAGCGGCTTTATTATCGCCATTCAAAATAAGTTTTTCAGTTTGCCAAAGGCCCTGAATGTCCCTACCTAGTATTTCTTTTTTAAAGTCATCCAAACTATTAAAGGCATGGTTTGTCTTAACTTCTAAAATGTTTTCATGGCTAAAATAAAAGAAAACATTGGTAGAAGAACAGCCAAATGAAGGTTTGATAACGATGGAATCAGTAAAATCAATATCTTCAAACTTGCACTCGCTTTGAAGTAGTTTTGGAGTAGGAATATTCAATGACTGCGCGAACTGTTGATCAATTTTTTTGTTGTTATCCCAAGGAGATATATTGCAGCCTATAGCACTCAGATGCTGTTTGAACCGCATATACTCTACTTGTTTTGCCACGTGAGAGTAATGAGTAGGCAGAGACATATAAGGTAAAATATACGGTTGTTTAATTTCACTTAAAGGAATAACGTTGTATACTTTTTTTAAGCTCTCTGTGTATTCTTGGCTGTCTCGTCCGTATATCAGCGCCACTCTATCTAGAGTCAACCTTATATGTTCCTGAATAGCTTCAAACTGCTTGATATTTATATCAAGTTGCGATAGAGCATTCGTAAATAGTTCAGGTTGAGTCAGTTCATTAATCATTATTATATTAACTCTCTTGTAGATGAATATCCGTACTTATCAAATCCTGAATCTTTGGCAGTAGTCAAAGAGTTTTTTCTTAATAATCCAATTGCTAGGGGTAGCTTAATATATTCAATAGAGTTCTCTCCATAATTAGAAAAAATTTTATTAAGTAAGCGCTTATCTGACTCAATTCTACGCTGATCATCAAACCCACCTAGCGCTTCTATTGTCTTTCTATAAATCATCATTGAGGAAAGGTTAAGCCGTAAAAGTGGGTAATTTTGACGACAAATAGGTAATCCTGTCTCATCATCTACTCTAAAAAAATTAGAAAAATTGGCTACAGTATTAAAGTTTTTATTTAACTGTAATAGTTGTCGTGCGACACGTTCTGGATGTGACCAATCATCTGAGTCTTGAAAAGTGATAAATTCGCCAGACGAATATTCTATACCGATATTTCTAGCGTGATATGTACCACGATTTTCATTAAGTTCGATGACTTTTATAGATGAATACTTTTTGAGTACTTCTACAGTATTATCAGTGCTAGCATCATCGACTACAATGATTTCAATATTGTTAATGGATTGATTCAACAAAGAGTCTATACAGTTTTCTATGAAAGCTACAGAATTATAGGTAGTGACTATAATGCTGATTTTTTGAGCATTATGAATTTTCTTTATTTTTTTGTGGTTATTACCGATAGTGAGCTTATTGTTTTTAACTAAATTTATAGGTTGTAGGCCATACTGACGGTAAAACCTATGAATTAGTAGTTTTGCCAATAAAGGTTTATGTCGCATGAGAGCGATTTTTACGGCAACAAGTGTATCAGCACGGCTATAAAGTCGAAGGGGCGGAGTATTTCCTAACGCTATTCTCAAAGTATCTTTAAATGGTCTAGGAATATCGTCTCGTTGATTACAAAGCTCTAGAGTCAAGTCAGGATAAACATAACCTATTCGATATAGGATTTGAAGCGCATCCTTTCTTTCCAAGCTAGCAATACAGTCAGTCTGTAGCAGATTCTCAACTAGAGAGTCCGCGCTGGCGTATTGCTGAGCTTGAACATAATGCTCAAACTCTTTTAAAATTTTACTCATTTATTATAAACGCCAGTCTGGATTTACTAATGCACCTTTAACGTCGATGACCACTTTAGGCTGATTGCAGAAACCATCTATTTTGTCGTCTTCACCAACAAACTCTGAATGGTTAACCGCTACAATAATGGCATCAAAACTATTTTCCTCAATATCTTTATAATCGACATGATTAACATTCAAACTATTCCAATCTTCTTCAGTGACCCAAGGATCAGAATAAGTCATTTTTACCCCATATTTTTCAAGCTCAATACCGATATCGGTTACTTTAGTATTTCTCACATCAGGGCAGTTTTCTTTAAAAGTAACTCCTAGAAGTAAGATGCGGGCATCTTTGATATTTTTCCCGTATGAGATAAGCTTTTTGATAGTTTGTTCAGCAACGAATTTACTCATAGAGTTATTGATAGCACGAGAAGTCAAAATCAAGTTAGGGTTCAATCCTAAAGATGAAGCTTTATGAGCTAAATAGTAAGGATCCACACCAATGCAATGTCCACCTACCAGACCAGGCATAAGCTTGATGAAATTCCACTTAGTAGCAGCAGCCTCTATAACTTCATGAGTATCAATGCCAACTTCGTTAAAGATAAGAGCCAGCTCATTTATCAAAGCAATGTTGACATCACGCTGGGTATTTTCAATAACTTTGGATGCTTCAGCGACTTTTATAGAAGAAGCTTTAAAGGTACCAGCAGTAATGACCGAGCTATAGAGTTCATCTACTATATCCGTATAGTAAGGGTTTGAACCTGAAGTGACTTTTAATATGTTTTCTACCGTACGCAGTTTATCACCTGGATTAATACGTTCTGGAGAATATCCGACACCAAAATCTATATTCAACTTTAAATTCGATTTTTCTAATTCAGGAATACAAACCTCTTCAGTAGCGCCTGGATATACCGTTGATTCATAAATAACAATATCATTTGGTTTGATGATTTCACTTAACATCTGTGAAGCTTTAACCAATGGTGATAAGTCGGGCAAATTATTATCGTCAATAGGTGTTGGTACCGTAATAACAAAAACATTGGCTGTCGCTAATTCACGTTTATCGCAAGTAAAGGTAAGCCGTGAAGTATTTTGCAAATATTCAGTAGTAACTTCTTTAGTTTTATCGATATTATTGGATAGCTCAGTAATACGTGTTTCATTAACATCGAAACCAATAACGTCATATTTTTTTGCAAAGGCACAAGCCAGTGGTAAACCTACATAACCTAATCCAATTATTGCAATTTTTTTAGAATTCATTGAACAGCCTTTTAATAAAGAATAAGATAAACGGTATTAGTTTATTGATGAGTTAAAACGATAGCTATAATAGCAGATATAAAATAACTGAGAAAGTAATCGTCTGTGGGTTTCTAAATTATTAATTTTACTGTCATTACACCATTTAGCATAAAAAGGTTGCCCTAATACCGTGACCTGTTTCCCCCTTAACAACGCCTCAAACCCACTCAATGATGTAATAGTATAGACATGATCGATGGTCTCTAAAGCATCCACTAAATGAATAGACTGGGTGAGAATAAGACAATCTAACTCATTTAAGGTGTTAATAAGAGAAGCATCGTCCAACGTCATTGGATGTGGCTTCACGATGATTTGCGCATTAGGATTATCTTCGATTGCTTGATTAACCACATCTAGCAGTGTAATACCAATACCGCCGCCATATTTTAATGAATCATCATGTGGCACTTGTCCTAATACTAATATTCGCTTTTTAGTCTTTTCGCCATAGGTAGGCTGCACATCAACATAGGGCTGATGATTGTATTTGCTCACCCGATGCGAGACGTAATAATTTAGCATCTCCTGTGCCAATTCCTCATTATAACCGTCTTGATCAAAGTCAAAGTTAGCGATTAGATCTGTTAAATCGTTCGGCCTTGTCGTGTCAAAGTAAGGCGCTTGGCTGTCCATGACGATAGATAATGGCGGAGCACCGCTCTCATCGTCAGGGCCTGAGCGAATAAAACCATCTTCTAAAAAGAAAATATCTAGCTCTTGTTCTCGTATATATTCTATAAAATAATCAGGTGCTTTATATCCCCATATATAAATGACAGGATTTACAAGTTTGATAAAGGATTTTAACCATAGCTTAAAGTAGCGTCCACTAAAATGCCGCTGTATTTGGATATGATTTTGCTCAAATACCCAGTCCCCAACTAAATCTCGCCATGGCTGCATACCGACGACCAGTGCTAAGCGCTGTGTAGGGTGTTTGTAATGACTACAATACCCTGACAGAAGCGGCTTTATATATTGGTTAAAATTCATGAGCTAGTACAGTTTGCCCTTTGATAGTAAATTATCTCTATTATGATACGCTATCGCTTTCCCATTTTGAATGATTTCCATAACAAGTATATAAAACACATTATTATAAGCATCGATAGGAACAGTCAGTTATGCAGAGTATCACCCACGCCGTCATCCCCGTCGCAGGCTTTGGCACCCGTATGTTGCCACTATCTAAATCAGTGCCAAAAGAGCTGCTGCCACTTGGCAATCGCCCAGCTATTCATTATGTCGTTGAGGAGGCCATCGCTGCCGGTATCAAACATATTGTCTTGGTCGGCCACGCGCAAAAGAGCGCAATTGAAAACTACTTCGATATCAATGCTGAGCTCGATAACCAATTGCGTCACAAAGGCAAAGACGAGCTTGCCGATAGTCTTAACTGGCTACCAGAGGATGTGACCGTATCGATGATACGTCAAGGTAAGCCGTTAGGGTTGGGTCATGCGGTGTTGGCCGCGCGTCCTATTATCGGCGCACATGACTTTGCCGTCTTGCTACCGGATGTCGTCCTCGACCCCTTTACCACTGATATGTCCACTGACAATTTGGCCTTTATGCTGGATGCCTTTGCTAAAGACAGCCATTCTCAAATCTTGGTAGATAAAGTCGTCGATGAAGACGTGCATAAGTACGGTATCGCTCAATTAGATGAAGCCTCTAGCGATGCTAACAAGGTAGATGATCAGAAGGCAGTAAATGCCAGCTTTAGAGTCGCAGGCTTTGTAGAAAAGCCGAGCTTAGCAGATGCGCCATCCAACTTAGCGGTGGTCGGCCGTTATGTATTTAGCAATCAAATCTTTGATTATCTAGCCAATACCACAGCCTCGGTCGGCGGTGAGATTCAGCCCCGTCCCCCCCCCCCCCCCCCCCCCCCC
>NZ_LNUO01000206.1:0-28819 GCF_001462175.1 Psychrobacter sp. ENNN9_III | reverse complement strand
AGATTTTCGCTTGATATACACACAGTTGTCGTATCAAGCGTCATACCCTAACATCGTTTAACACCGTTATTTACAAGGAAGACAGCCATGAGCGAGCGTATTAATCTAATACCTGAAGGATCAGATATTGCTATCGACGATTTTTTAGAAGAGAATGCAGAAAAAGGGATTTATCGCCTACATCGCAGCGCCTTTACCAACGAAGAGCTATTTGAGCTTGAGATGAAACATATCTTTGAAAGCAACTGGGTTTATCTGGCTCATGAGACTCAAATCCCTGATAACAACGACTACTATACAACATACATCGGCCGTCAGCCGGTCATCGTTGCCCGTAATAAAGAAGGTGAGCTGCATTGTATGATTAATGCCTGCTCTCACCGCGGCGCTCAATTATGTCGTCATAAAAAAGGCAACAAAGCCACTTATACATGCCCCTTCCACGGTTGGACTTATAACAACTCAGGTAAGCTGCTTAAAGTTAAGGATCCGCGCGGCGCTGGTTATCCTGACGCCTTTAATAAAGATGGCTCACATGACCTAAAGCAAGTCAAACTTGCCAATTATAAAGGCTTCTTATTTGCGAGCCTTAATGATGACGTCGAACCGATTGAAGACTGGCTTGGTGGCTCAACCAAAATCCTTGATATGATTGTCAACCAATCACCAGAAGGCCTAGAAGTATTGCGCGGTACCTCAACCTATACCTTTGATGGTAACTGGAAGCTACAAGCTGAAAATGGCGCTGATGGCTACCATGTGTCAGCCGTACATTGGAACTATGCTGCTACGACGGCACGCCGTAAGGAGCAAGAAGCTGTAAAAGAAGACAACATTAAAGCCATGAACGCTGGTAAATGGGGTCGTCAAGGTGGCGGATTCTATTCCTTTGAAAATGGTCATCTACTGCTGTGGACCCAATGGGAAAACCCGCAAGATCGTCCCAACTTTGCCTATCGCGATGATTATGTTGCCCAATATGGTGAAGCAATGGCTGACTGGATGATTGGACGTTCGCGCAACTTATGCCTATATCCAAACGTCTATATCATGGATCAGTTCAGCTCACAGATACGTATGCTACGTCCCTTAGCCGTTGATAAGACTGAAGTCACCATCTGGTGTATCGCACCAAAAGGTGAGAGCGATGAAGCACGTACTCGCCGCATTCGTCAGTATGAAGACTTCTTTAACGTGACTGGCATGGCAACGCCAGATGACTTAGAAGAATTCCGCTCATGCCAAGAAGGCTATAACGGCATCAAACTTGAATGGAATGATATGTGCCGAGGCTCTGAGCATTGGATAGAAGGCGCTGACGAAGGCGCAAAAGCCATTGATCTTAAACCTTTATTGAGCGGAGCAAAGACCGAAGACGAAGGCTTATATACTGTACAGCATCGCTACTGGCATGAAGAGATGAAAAAAGCCCTAGAGCAAGAGCAGCAGTTACATGGCGCAGGATAATATGAGCGCTATGTATAAGACACTTATCTAAAGCAACAAAAGGCAGGTATTTAAGCTAAATATGCTGCCAGTCATTTGCTGCAACATGTCAGGACTCACCAATATAAAAGGATTACGACAATGAAAAACGCAACGGTTAGCATCGAAGATGTGCGTCAGTTTTTGTACCGTGAAGCACGATTGCTTGATGAAAAAAACTGGGACGAGTGGCTCGCTTGTTATGATGAAGACTGCCCATTTTGGATGCCAAGCTGGGATGATGATGGCGAGCTGATAAGCGACCCACTACGCGAGATATCACTTATTTATTATCCTGATCGCCGTGGCCTTGAAGACCGCATTTTCCGTGTCGAGACTGAGCGCTCTTCTGCAACCATTCCTGATACCCGTACCACGCACAACCTATCTAATATTGAGCTGCTTGAAGATAACGACGGCATCGTTAGTGTCCGCTTTAACTGGATTAATAAATCCTATCGTTATCATGAGACCAATACTTATTGGGGGTTTTCTAAGTACAAGATAGACATGACTCAAGACAGCCCAAAGATTTTGGATAAATATGTCGTGTTAAAAGATGATTATGTGCATCAAATTATGGATGTGTATCACGTCTAAATTCTGCATGTGCTTAGTAATACTTACCAGCCAATATGCACAGTTAATTTCTACAACGGACTCATTGATAGCCCAGCCTTTATCAACCAGCCGTTATCAATAAGCCGATTAAAGTACAGCTAGATTAGTTAGTAACCATATGTTGAAAAGGGATATTTCTCATGGAATATAATATTGCTCTACAGTTTGAAGACGGTGTCACAGGATTCATCAAATGTGAAGCAGATGAAACCGTCGCCGAAGCGGCCTACCGCCAAAAATATAACATCCCTGTTGACTGTCTCGATGGTGCTTGCGGTACTTGCCGCTGTCATTGTGAGTCAGGCAGCTACGATATGCACCCTGACATGTATATCGAAGAAGCGCTGACTGAAGCTGAGGCCAAAGAAGGCTATGTTTTGACCTGTCAGATGATTCCTGAAAGCGACTGCGTTATCAAAGTACCGACCTCCTCTGAAGCCTGCAAAGTTGGCAAGTCAGTGTTTAAAGGTAAGCTACAACAGCTAAACGTGCTTTCGGAGTCTACCATTCATTTTGGCGTCGAAGTCGATAATCCAGATGCGCTAGTATTTTTGCCAGGACAGTATGTCAATATCAGCATTCCTGATTCTGGCGAGACACGCTCCTACTCGTTTAGCTCTGTACCTAGTGCTAAGCAGGCCGAATTCGTCGTCCGTAATATTCCTAATGGCAAAATGAGCACCTTTTTATCCGATATTGCACAAATTGGTCAAGATATTGATTTTGAAGGGCCGTTTGGTAGTTTCTATTTGCGCCCCCTTGTACGCCCTACCTTGTTTTTGGCAGGTGGTACCGGTATCGCGCCTTTCTTATCGATGCTAAAGAGCTTAGAAGTATCGGGCGCTCATCACCCTGTCAAGATGGTTTATGGCGTTACCAATGACGCTGATTTGATAGAGATTGAAAAACTAGAAGAAGTCAAAAGCAATCATGCTTGGTTTGATTATCGTACGTGCGTGGCGACCGAAGACAGCAACCATGAGCGCAAAGGTTATGTGACAAGCCATGTTGAAGCTGATTGGTTAAATGATGGTGATGTCGACGTCTATCTGTGTGGTCCTTTAGCGATGGTCGATGCTGTCAGTAACTGGTTGGATACGAGCAGCTTAAAGCCTAGCAATTTTTATTATGAAAAATTCACCCCTAGTGAGCAGTAGTAGATTATTAGCCAATACTAATAGCAATTGATAGTGCTGCCAATTCGTATTGAAACCGACAAAGTGTTACTGGCAACAAATTTTTGCAGCCTCTGTCTGCGTAGGCACAGCACAGCAAGCCAGAAAAATTTATACCAGTTTCGCGTTATTAAATAACGTAGCCATTTTATTTAGTAACGACTATAGTCATTAACGGTCAGTATCTAAACTCAAGATTAAGTTAAACGGTAGCAATTAAATATAATGATGAAAATGGAATAACTACATTAGCATGATTTTAATTTTATCTACTTCTCATTAATAGACGCTGCTGTCATTTTTGGTGTAACGGACATTTTGAGGATTTGGTGAAAACAAATAAACAGACATAAAAAAAAGCGTCTTAGCATGAAATGCTAGACGCTTTCTCTACAATAATAGCCAATTACTTGTGATTAACTGTCTTAACTAAACAATAAATTAAGCAATCTTAGGTGTTTTACCTTCGTTGATAACCTGCTCATCAACCATTACTGTTTTGGCGTTCTTCATTGATGGTAGCTCATACATAGTCTCAAGTAGAGCGTTTTCAACGATAGAGCGCAGACCACGGGCGCCCGTCTTACGCTCCATTGCTTTTTTGGCAATTGCATCAAGCGCTTCTTGAGTAAAGCTAATGTCAGCACCTTCCATATCGAACAAGTACTTATACTGTTTTACCAGTGCGTTTTTAGGTTCAGTTAGGATCTGTACCAGTGCTTCTTCGTCAAGCTCCTCAAGTGCTGCCAACACTGGCAAACGACCGATTAGCTCAGGAATAAGACCAAACTTAATCAAATCTTCTGGCTCGACTTGTTGGAGCAA
The DNA here is from genome assembly GCF_001462175.1 of Psychrobacter sp. ENNN9_III. Lineage (NCBI taxonomy): Bacteria > Pseudomonadati > Pseudomonadota > Gammaproteobacteria > Moraxellales > Moraxellaceae > Psychrobacter > Psychrobacter sp. ENNN9_III. The sequence goes on along the minus strand of NZ_LNUO01000206.1, from coordinate 24,713 downwards.
ATCTGAGCTGCGGCGACTGTCATCTTTTGAGCTGACATCAGCGTTAAAGCCAATGCCGCCTTTTTCAGTACGCTGCTGAATCACCTGATCAAGACCTGCAAATGCCCCACCAACGATGATGAGGATATTACTGGTATCCACTTGAATTAGCTCTTGCTGCGGGTGCTTACGTCCACCGTGTGGCGGGATAGCAGCGACTGTACCTTCGATAAGCTTGAGCAAGGCTTGTTGCACACCTTCGCCTGACACATCGCGCGTGATAGACGGGTTATCGCCTTTTTTACTGATTTTATCAATCTCATCAATATAAATGATACCTTGCTCAGCTTTGCTCACATCATAGTCAGAGGCTTGTAATAGCTTTTGTACAATGTTTTCTACGTCTTCACCGACATAACCAGCTTCGGTTAAAGTAGTGGCGTCCGCCATCGCAAAAGGTACATCTAGTAGACGTGCTAAGGTCTGCGCAAGTAAAGTCTTACCAGAACCAGTCGGCCCAATCAGCAAGATATTACTTTTAGCTAGCTCAACCATTGCATCATCAGCACCGATTTTAGCTTTTTTACTATCATTAGCTAAGGTTTGGCTAACTTTTAGACGCTTATAATGGTTGTAAACAGCAACAGACAGTGCTTTTTTGGCAGCGTCTTGACCGATGACGTACTCATCAAGCTTGGCACGCAACTCTTTAGGAGTTGGCAGTTTTTTATTGACCCATGAGGTATCAATTTCGCCATCAGAGTCATTATCAGTTGCGCTATCAGCGATTAGATCTGTACATAGTTCAATACATTCGTTACAGATATTGGCATCGTCAGCGGCAATAAGCTGCTTAACTTCGCTTTTGGCTTTGCCACAAAACGAGCAATGCGGGTTGTTATCTTCTGCCATATAAGGCACTCCTAAAATTTAAAGCTTATAAATATTTGGCGTGTGTCCATTACAGCCCAAACGCCAAGAGTTCAGGCCGAAGGGAAGTATCAGTCAATACTACAAAGAATCCGGGCGGCGCTCTAACACTTCATCAACCAGACCATACTCTTTGGCCTCACGGGCATCTAACCAAAAGTCACGCTCAACGTCTTTTTCGATCTTCTCTACTGGTTGACCAGTACGCTCAGCCAAAATCTCATTTAAGCGCGCGCGTGTTTTTAGAATTTCACGAGCGTTAATTTCGATATCTGTTGCCTGACCTTGAGCACCACCTGAAGGCTGATGAATCATGACACGAGAATTGGCTAGTGCATAACGTTTGCCTTTTTGACCAGCGGCCAATAGGAAAGAGCCCATGCTGTAAGCACCGCCCATACAGATAGTCGATACTTCAGGTTTGATAAAATTCATAGTATCAAAAATAGCCAAACCTGCACTGACTGAACCACCTGGTGAATTGATATATAAATGGATATCTTTATCAGGGTTTTCAGCTTCTAAAAATAGCAGCTGTGCGACGATTAGATTGGCCATGTGGTCTTCGACTTGACCTGTCAAAAATATCACACGCTCACGCAGCAAGCGCGAGAAGATATCAAAAGAGCGTTCACCGCGTGACGACTGTTCGACAACCATAGGCACCAATGCAGCTTGAGGTGCATTTTGCATGCTTTGCACATCGTTGTGCGCACTCATTAGCATATCAAAATGAGGGTTGGCGGTGATGCGATCATAATCTGTCATAAAATGTCCTATAAACAAGTGTATAAAATAGAGTTCAAAATGAGCTAAGGGTTTGTCATGCTACAGTCTAATAATGGTATGCAAAATAGTGTATCAGACAATAATATATAAGCGTTATTAAGTATTAAGCCTTATTTAATATAAACACTTCGTAATCAACAACCATAGTAATTAATAACAACAACTGACGCTATGATAACTGGTTTAATTATGAGGCTGTATTAATTTTCAGTTAACTTCAACAATCAATAGTAATACTCAATGACTTGGCACCTAAAATAATCGGACTTCTACGTTTGCGTTTATACAAACCCTAAAAAGTAGCGATTAAACGGACAGCGTGACTCACAATAACAATTTAAATGGCTGTACAAAGAATGGTTTCCTATTGATAGGGTGTTTGTGCTCAATTATCAAGGGGTAGCCTCATAAACCACGAATAAAAATGCCCCAACAAATCGTTAGGGCATTCTTGTTACACTCTAATTCAATAGCGCAAAAACGCTAATTTACATAGCTTGTTGCTGTTGTTGCTGAGCGGCCAGTAAGTCTTGGTAGCTAACTTCTTTGTCAGTTACGTTACCTTGATCAATGAGATAATCAACCACTTGGTCTTCTAATACAACAGACTCGATGTTGGCGCGTTGCTGCTTGTCATTGGTGTAGTACTCGATGACTTCGCTTGGGTCTTCATAGTTTTCTGCAGCTTCTTTAATGAAGTTCTCAACACGCTCTTGATCTACTTTAAGGTTTTGTGTGTCGATAACACGGGCAACGATGATACCAAGACGGGCTGCACGTAGTGCTTGCTCTTCAAATAGTTCATTTGGCAGCATGTCTTTATCAAAGCTATCAGCACTAGCGCCAAACTGCTGAGAAAAACGCTGCATCATCATGTTGCGTTGACGCTCGATTTCTTGCTCTAGCATGGCGTTTGGTACGTCAAACTCGTTCTTTTCTAGCAAGGCATCAAAAGTCGCTTGCTTGACTTGGCTACGAGCCGCGTTTTTGATTTCGCGCTCCATGTTTTTACGTACGTCTTCTTTTAGCTTATCAACGCCGCCTTCGGTCACGCCGAATAACTCTAGGAACTCGTCGTCGATTTCAGGTAGTTTTGATTTTTCGACCAGTTTTACGTTGATTTTGAACTGTGCTTCTTTACCCGCTAGGTTTTCTGCTTGGTAATCTTCTGGGAAGGTCACATCGATGACTTTTTCTTCGCCAGCTTTCATGCCTTTGATGCCCGCTTCAAAACCTGGGATCATCTGGTTGCTACCGATAATCAATTTAAAGTCTTCAGCTGAGCCACCTTCGAACTTCTCACCATCAATTGAACCTTCAAAGTCAAAAGTCACTTGGTTATCTTTGGCTGCCATGCCTTTTTTCTCGACAAACTCTTGACGCTGCTTTTGCAAGTTTTCGATCATAGTATCGACGTCTTCATCTTTAACAGTCGCGGTATGACGCTCAACTTCGATCTCATTGATACCCTGAACGTCAACTTCTGGGAAGATTTCGACAGTCGCTTGATAAACTAAGAAGTCGTCTTCTAATTTAACATCGTCGATGTTTGGCATGCCAACGGCGCGGATGTCTTCAGACTTGATTGCTTCAAACACGGTATCGCGAATCACATCATTGATCACTTCTTGCTGAATACCAGCACCATACTGTGAACGGATATGAGACATTGGAACGTTACCTTTACGGAAACCGTCAATCTTGGCAGTCTTCGCCACTTGACGAATACGGCCTTCAACTTTATTTTGAATTTTTTCAACAGGAACTTTCACCGTCAGCTGGGTTTCTTTTTCCGACAGCTTGTTGGTTGTGACTTGTAAATCTGTAGCCATGTTAATTACACCTTTATGATTAAAATAACAGGCAATCGCCCCTCTAAATATACAAGGGTTATGCCGATTGCCATTGGAATGAATAGGGGCACTAAAGTACTTATGTTTCGATACTGATAGGTTGGTCATCAGATAGTGCAAATAACACCATCTAATATCCAATACTGATAATTCAAAACCAATCTTCTCTACCAAAAGCGTTGCAATGACTGTTGCACTGTCATACGTTGTGCATTTATAAACATTGTGCTTTTGTAAATGGTACAGTCGACCAGAAACTTGCAATAAAATTTTAAAAGTAGAACAGTATAATCTATCTGTTAATTAAAGTAAAAGCTATCTGTCAGGATGGACGGTAAGCAAAAGTACTAGTAAACGAAAGCACTAATAAAGATGCTTTAATAAACAAGTATAGAAAGTTAAGACTAAAAACTTATTATCATATAAAAAACGAACACTATTTATGTCAGTAGCCATTATATAAATAGCTATAACTGCTCTAATAGTTGCTGGATAGCTTGCCCGCGGTGGCTGATACTATTTTTGACAGCAGCACTTAAGCTTGCGGCAGTTGCTTGCAGATTAGGTAACCAAAACAGCGGATCATAACCAAAGCCGCCGTCACCATGCGGCGTCTCCAAAATTTCCCCATGCCATAGACCTTGGGCGATAATCGGCAGCGGATCATCAGCATGACGTACCATTGCTAGTACGCAGACGAACATACCATCGATGGGGGTATCCAGCTGCTCATCACGGATAGGGCGCAAGTCAGCGATGAGCTTGGCGTTGTTCTTGGTATCGTTGCCATGTTCGCCTGCGTAGCGCGCTGAGTAGATGCCTGGTGCATTTCCTAAAACTGGCACACATAAGCCTGAGTCATCAGCAATAGCTGGCAGTCCGCTGATTCGGCTGGCATGACGCGCTTTAATGATGGCGTTTTCAACGAAGCTTAAACCATCCTCGACAGCGTCCTCAATCTCTAATTGTCCTTGCGGTACGATAGTAATGTCTAAGTTGGCTTCAGTGAAGAGTCTTTTAAATTCTGCAAGTTTGCCTTGGTTATTACTGGCAAGCACCCACTGGTTTTGAGTAGTTTTGGATAATGGTAAAGCTGGACTCATAAAGTACATCCGTCATTGATAGTCATATATGATTAATAGTTATAAAGGTAAAAAACAACATCAGTCCTGCGTCATAATCTAATAGTTCTGTTGTATGCCGACTCTATAGTTTAATAAAATGTGCACGAAACAAGATACTATCAATAAAGCTTATAACATTCAGTAACTGATATTGTGCAAATGCTTTGCTATAATAGCTGGCAAGCTACAGTGAATTATAGCTTATAGCTTGTGAATTTAAAGTTGATAATAGCTTTTAAGTCAATTACTTGGCTTTTAAGTGAATAACAATGTTTACGCTAATTTTCTTAAATTAGCCTTTAGATTCATCCTGATGGGCACTAGCGCATCAAGCAATAACGTTCATTCATTAACAATAAACTCAGCCAATTTAGCTCGGTATTTTGTGGTGTCTTGTTTGATATACACAAAATATGAGTGGCCAAATAAGCAAGGATAAAATAACTATGTCAAATATTAAACTACCAGATCTTCCTTATGCCAAGGACGCACTTGAGCCCCATATCAGTGCCGAAACACTAGAGTATCATCATGATAAGCATCACGCAGCTTATGTGAATAAATTAAAAGACTTGCTACCAGGTTCTGGTTTAGAAGACAAAACGCTGCCAGAGATCATTGAAGCGACTGCGAAAGACGACAGCAAGCAGACTATGTTTAACCAAGCAGCGCAAGTTTGGAACCATACGTTCTACTGGAACTGCATGACGCCAGACAATGGTGGCGGCGAACCTACTGGTGATCTAAAAGGTAAAATCGAAGAAGATTTCGGTAGCTATGATAAGTTCCGTGAAGAGTTCAAAAACGCAGCAACGTCACAGTTTGGTTCAGGTTGGGCATGGCTAGTCGCTGACAAAGTTGGCGGCAAATTGTCTATCATGAAAACCAGTGATGCTGATAACCCACTTGCGCATGACAAAGTAGCGGTATTGACTTGTGACGTATGGGAGCACGCTTACTACATCGATTATCGCAACCGTCGTCCTGACTATGTCGATACGTTCCTAGACAAGCTAGTGAACTGGGACTACGCAAACGCTAAATATAAAGGTCAAGATGCGGGTGTTGAAGGTAAGTAAGCCTCTTTAGACTTGACTAGTAAATAAAAAGAGGACGCTGAGAAGCGTCCTTTTTTATTAATTATTCTTCAGTAATCTTACGTTTATAATCATTTTCTGTGTAATTAGGTACAGCTTCTTTATTCAAGAGAGAAATTATAGTTGAGATTAAATAGTCTCCAGTGGCAATTCGTGTGATTAATGAAGGAACTTGTTGCTTGAAAGCACTTTCGTCTATTCTTATGTCTAAGCAACCAATCATACCAATTGAAAGACTATGGGCGACTTCATTCCGGGCTTCACGTGCTGCATGAAGTGCATCTTGAGCAGTTTGTCCAACTGGTAAAAAATTAATATTGTTATTTAAATTTGGGTACTTATCAAATAGAGAGGTAGTTAATGCTGCAAATTCATCATCAGATAATTTTTCACGAGCTTTTCTTATTTTTATAAACTTTGAACCATGGTCACACAGGTTATCAAATCTTGTCGCTATAATAATACAACGCCCTAAAATAGCGTGTAACTCTTCAGTAGTTTCGGTTAGCTTAAAATCGTCAATAAATACATCTGGGCTCATATAGTTTTCCTCTAATGTATATGGTTTAGACCTACAAAACCGCAAACCCAAATTTACCCAAGGCCTCTCTAAGCATCGCAATATTATAATACGCATGCGCATTAACGGTGTTTTGAAAGAAGATATACAGCGTATCAAAATGCTGACGCTGATTGGCAATCGCTTGCGCCCAATCATTCATTTCAGCCTCAGAGTAGCGATAATCATGACGGTCAGCGGCACTCATCGCATCCCACCAGCCCGTATTATTGCCATGCATACGCAGATAGCCTGTGCGCTCGGTAAATATCAGCCGTGATGACGGCAGTCCGCTGACCTTGGGATAATCGACGCTACACCAAATCAAGCCTTGTTCTTTAAAGCTATCGACCACTTGCGGGGTGTGCCAGCCGTTGTGACGAAACTCGACTGCCAGCGGATAATCCTTAAACCAACTAACGAGGTTTGCTAGATAAAGCCGATGCTCACGAGTGCGATCAAATCCATGCGGGAATTGCAGTAGTAAAGGTGCCAAAGCGTTGGCTTCGATAAGCGGTGTTAAGGCATTAAGAAAAGCTTGTGCGTGATCGCTTGTGCCTTTGCGCGCATGAGTAAAGTCTTTGTGTAGCTTGACGGCAAATTTTAACTCACTGTCTGCTTGCACATAGGCTTTATTGACCATACCAGCAAAGGCTTTTTGGCCGATGGGCGCGTAGAAAGTGCTATTAATCTCGACCGCGCCATATTGCTTGGCATACTCACGTAAGAAGTCCGCCTTTTTAGTACCAGTTGGATACAGCGTACCTAATAAGTCAGTATCGCTATAACCGCCAGTGCCAAGATAAATAGTAGGTTTACTGTCCATGTTAGCCACGCTATATCGTTTCTACATTGAGTTGTCAGTATTATTTTTTACGCGACCATAGCCATTCTATCAATGCTAATAATGCATTATCATCTGCATTACCACCAAGCTCGCGAATGATAGCGGCTTGTCCGTTATTAAACAATGATTGGGCGTAGTCTTTGGCAGCGCTCACACCCATCAATTTTACATAGGTAGATTTGTCTAATTTTTCATCACTACCAGCGGGTTTACCTAAGGCGTCAGTAGAGGTGGTGACGTCTAAGATATCATCTTGAACTTGAAAGGCCAGTCCAATATGCTGCGCACAGTCCTGCAATGCTATACGCTGTAGCGCTGTTGCCCCAGCACAGATACCGCCCATCAGCATAGCCGCTTCAATCAACGCGCCAGTTTTATCGCGATGAATGGCCTCTAGTTCTTCTTGAGAAATATTAGTACGCGCTTCAGCATTCAGATCCAGCATTTGACCTGAGACCATGCGGCGAGCGCGCGGTGCAAACACGGCTAATAGCTGGCTTGCGATGTCTGAATCAAAAGGCGCGAAGGTAGGCAGCTCTGCGGTTAAAACCTCAAAGGCCAAAGTTTGCAATACATCACCCGCCAGCAGCGCCGTCGCTTCGTCAAACACAATGTGGCAAGTTGGCTGGCCACGACGCAGCTCATCGTCATCCATACATGGTAAGTCATCATGGACCAGCGAGTAGGTATGTAATAGCTCTACTGCCAATGTAGCGCGGCGACACATGTCATAATCGGAGTCGTTTTCTAGCAATGATTGCAAGTCAGCGATTTTGGCATGATCTGTTAAATTTGAGATGTCAGATGAATCATCTGTCTCCATACCTACTTCACCATCTATACTTATACTGGCATCAATACTGACAAAACTACTGGCCACTAATAAGGGTCGTACCAATTTGCCTTGTCCTGTGATTACGTAGCGACATGCGTCATCAAGCGGACTTGGTAAGTTTGCATAAGCAAATAATACGTCGATATCTTGCGCTAACTGTGCGCGCAATGTGCTATAAAACTGCTCAAAATTGGTAAAAGGAACAAAACGAGGCGCAGTAGAAACAGACATAACTCAACCAACCACCATAAAATAAAAATAGAGAATACGTGAATAAAAACAGATAACAAGCTAGTGTAGCATGATAGCTGATATGGCTTATACGTATATGCTAAGCGCTGTTTTATTTTGGTTACGTATTGGTGATTTAACTTATAGGTTGAATGTGTTTTGATGAAGTAATCACACGTCTTGGTACTGTTACCCAATCCAATAGATTGTATTTAAGCTTCACAAGCTAATACGCATATAAAAAAAACTGGTAAAAAAGTATAAGGTACAAGGTAGATGTCAGTGATTGATTGACGAGTTTGGATTTTATCAATTAATGTTAATAGTGACTTGTGAGTCTGGTATTAGCTTGTGACAGTTGGGGGCATAATCCCCTACACTAAATGACGTTAAAACAGTACAACCAGTCGCCATATTGATGAGCGCAGAATAATAAACACATTATCACTGTCTTTTATAAGTCGTTGGGTTATAGACTGATAAATTGGCAGTAATTTTATTCGTTTTATTTACAATCATTAGCTAGTTATCTTAATTCTAAAACGTAGCTTTTATAATTTGATCTTTATTACATAGCTTTTATTACATAGCAAGGAGTTTCAAATGGTATACCAAGGAAATCGCATCACGGTGACAATGCTAGAGGATGGCATCGCCAACATGCAATACAACGCCGAAAATGAGAGCGTAAACAAGTTCGATGCCGAAACCAATAAGCAATTTGATGAAGCGGTAAGTGCGCTTGAGAAGTCTGAAGACGTTAAAGGCCTTATCGTTACTTCAAGCAAAGGCGTATTTATCGCTGGTGCTGATATCACTGAATTTGTCGGCTCATTTAAGAAGCCAGAGAGTGAGATTAAAGATTGGGTTGTCGGCATTAACGATACTTTTAATCGTTTTGAAGACTTACCGTTCCCAAAAGTAGCCGCTATCAATGGTGCAGCACTAGGCGGTGGTTGTGAGATGACCTTGGTGTGTGAGTATCGTGTCATGAGTGACAAAGCGATTATCGGACTACCAGAAACTCAGCTAGGCATTTTCCCAGGTTTTGGCGGTACGGTTCGTAGTACTCGCGTCATCGGTATCGATAACGCGCTTGAATTGATCGCCACTGGTAAGCCAAAAAAACCACTAGAGGCTCTCAAGCTAGGTTTGGTTGATGCAACCGTTCCTGCTGATGACTTACAAGCTGCTGCCATTGATCTGGTCAAAAAATGCATCTCAGGTGAGCTTGATTGGCAAGCGAAACGTGAAGAGAAACTAAACCCTGTCAAGCTAAACCAGCTTGAGCAAGCGATGGCGTTTAACAGTGCCAAAGGCATGATCTTCTCTAAAGCCAATCCCAAGCAGTACCCAGCACCAGCCATCGCGATTGAAGCGATTGAAAAGCATGTCAATTTGCCACGTGATAAAGCGATTGAAGTTGAAGCTGCCGGTTTTGCCAAAGTTGCCAAAACGCCACAAGCAGAAAGTTTGGTTGGTCTGTTTTTAAACGACCAACTCGTCAAAAAGTTAGCCAAAAAGCACAGCAAACAAGCACATGATATCAATGAAGCGGCTGTACTAGGCGCTGGTATCATGGGCGGCGGTATCGCTTATCAGGCAGCCAGCAAAGGCTTGCCAATTATCATGAAAGACATCAAGTCTGAGCAATTAGATTTGGGTATGAAAGAGGCCAGTAAAATATTAAGTAAAATGGTCGATCGCGAGAAGATGACCCCAGCCAAAATGGGTGAAACTTTGAGCCGTATCCGTCCAACGCTTAACTATGGTGACTTCGCTGAGACTGATATTGTCATCGAAGCGGTAGTAGAAAATCCTAAAGTTAAACATGCCGTACTAAAAGAAGTCGAAGGTTTGGTAAAAGACGACTGTATTCTTGCTTCTAATACTTCAACTATCTCTATCACGCATTTAGCAGAAGTGCTGGAGCGTCCAGAAAATTTCGTCGGTATGCATTTCTTTAATCCAGTACATCGCATGCCACTCGTTGAAGTTATCCGCGGTGAAAAATCCTCTGAAGAAGCGATTGCAACCACCGTTGCGTTGGCCTCCAAAATGGGTAAAGTACCGGTTGTGGTCAATGATTGCCCAGGTTTCTTAGTGAACCGCGTATTGTTCCCATACTTTGGTGCGTTTGATTTACTACTCAAACAAGGCGCTGATTTTGTCCATGTTGATAAAGTCATGGAGAAATTTGGCTGGCCAATGGGTCCTGCCTACCTAATCGACGTCGTCGGTTTAGATACAGGTGTACATGGTGCAGAAGTCATGGCAGAAGGTTTCCCTGACCGCATGAAACCTGATTATAAAGGCGCAATTCAGCATTTATATGAAAACGAGCGTCTAGGTCAAAAGAACGGCGTTGGGTTTTATAAGTACGAAACAGATAAGCGCGGTAAGCCGAAGAAAGTCGCTGACGACGCTACTTACGAGCTGTTAAAAACCACCACAGACAGCGACACGCAAGCGTTTGATGATCAAACCATTATTGACCGTACCATGCTGGCTTTCTGTAATGAGACCGTACGTTGCTTAGAAGACAATATTGTCAGCACACCAAGTGAGGCTGATATGGCGATGATTATGGGCGTTGGTTTCCCGCCATTCCGCGGTGGACCTTGCCGTTATATTGACCAAATGGGTCTAGATAACTACTTGGCACTGTGTGAAAAGTATGCACATCTTGGCAAAGCCTATGAAGCCCCGCAAAAAATTCGCGACATGGCAGCAGCAGGCGAGACTTTTTACGCCACAGCGTAACGAGCATACCGTATTAGGATAAGTGGGGTGCGTTTGCAGGCATCGCTATCGACGATAAAGTAGACAGCAAGCGCACCGTTTTAGTCGGTTCAATTTTATTCTAGCCCTAAAAAATTAGGTATACATGTATATATCATGTCTAGTATCAAAGCGGGCTGATAACACTGACAATAAAAATTGAAAAGGAAAATAGTATGACAACTTTAAGTCCAAAAGATGTGGTTATCGTAGACGGTGTACGCTCAGCGATGGGAAAATCTAAAAACGGTATGTTCCGTCATGTACGTGCTGATGATATATCAGCAGACTTGATGCGAGCGTTGGTTGAACGCAATGATTTTGATCCAAAAGAGGTAGAAGACGTCATTTGGGGCTGTGTTCAGCAAACCTTAGAGCAAGCTTACAATATCGGTCGTAATGCTGCTCTGTTGGCCGGTATTCCGACCACAGTCGGTGGGCAGACGGTCAACCGTCTGTGCGGTTCATCCATGCAAGCGATTCATACAGCAGCAGCACAAATCATGACCAATCAAGGCGATATATTTATCGTGGGCGGTGTTGAGCACATGGGTCATGTCGGTATGATGCATGGTTTGGATATCAACCCAGCCGCCTCAAAACACTATGCCAAAGCTTCCTATATGATGGGTCTGACGGCTGAGATGCTTGGTCGTATGAACAACATCACCCGCGAAGAGCAAGACGCTTTTGGTCTTGAGTCACATCGCCGCGCGTGGGCTGCGACTACTGAGGGCCGCTTTGACAATGAAATCATCGGTATCGAAGGCCATGATGCAGATGGACGTCTGCAGTTATGTACTGTTGATGAAGTGATTCGTCCAGATGCAACCATGGAGCAAATGCAAAAGCTACGTCCAGCTTTTGATCCAAAAGGTGGTACGGTAACGGCTGCGACCTCATCAGCCTTGTCAGATGGTGCGTCGGCAATGTTAATGATGAGCGCACAAAAAGCCAAAGAGCTGGGCCTCAAGCCTCGTGCACGTATCCGTAGCATGGCAATTGCAGGTTGCGATGCCGCTATCATGGGTTATGGCCCAGTACCAGCCACCAAAAAAGCGTTAAAACGTGCTGGTATGAGTATTGAGGACATGCAGACTATTGAGCTTAATGAAGCCTTTGCTGCTCAAAGTTTGTCAGTACTCAAAAACTTAGATTTGCTTGATAAGCAAGACATCGTTAATGTCAACGGCGGTGCCATTGCGCTTGGACATCCGTTAGGTTGTTCAGGTTCACGTATCACAGTCGCTCTCTTAAATGCAATGGAGCAAAACGACACTGAGATCGGTCTATCAACCATGTGTATCGGTCTTGGTCAAGGTATTTCTACTATTATCGAACGTGTCTAACCGTTTAGACTTGCAGGAGTTTTGCAAAATATAAACGTGCTAACACAAGCCTTCAGTTAAATAACTGGAGGCTTTTTTGTTTGTAAACATTCAAGAATCATCTATGACATAACGTTCGTAAGTTGTTAATAAAGAGGATGTTCATTGACGCACTGGACGAAATATGACTAAATAAGCATATATCTAATAACTATAAACCAATCATTTAGTCTGCAGCGACTTGCTGCATACGTACAAGGAGTGTACCTACTATGACCACTATGATTACTGATCGTACTTATCGCATCGCTCGCGAAAATACGCAAGCAATGCTTATCGATGTACAGGAACGCTTAACGCCGCATATTTATGATCACGAAAATATCGTCAAAAAAATAACAACGTTAATAAAGGGTCTACAAGCGCTTGGTGTCCCTATCATGCTTAATGAGCAATATAAAAAAGGTCTCGGTGATACGTTACCTGAAGTTTTTGAGCTCTTAGAAGGTGATAATGCCAAAAGTTTTGAGAAGGTCACATTTAGCGCCTGTGACAACGATGATTCGTGGCATTATTTGGCACAGCAAAACCGTAGCATCGTTTTATTATTCGGTGTTGAGACGCATGTGTGTGTCATGCAAACGGCGCTAGATTTACTGGATAATGGTATGCAACCAGTCATTGTTGGCGATGCAGTAGGATCACGCTTTCCATACGATAAAAAACAAGCCATACGGCGTATTCGACGCGCAGGTGGGGTAATTACTACAGTTGAGACTATCTTGTTTGAGCTGTGTCGCACAAGTCGCGACCCTGCATTTAAGACCATTAGTAATCTGATTAAGTAGTCAATTATCGTTAAATTTAATTATCATTGAGGGTAATTCTTAAACGATCTAGATAATAAATTGCCTAGTCAGATTTTGTTAAAAACAGACAATATAAGGCATAAACGATGAATAGGGTAAAGCAGTACGGTTTTAAACCGCTCTTAGCAGTTGTATTTTCAATGATGGTGATACAACCAGTGATGGCTGCCAGTCCTATCAGCAGTGGTAACAAGCTGGCAGCAGATGCCAAAAAACAAATCGGCGTAACAGTCAATTATGATGCCACTTATCAAAAAATGGACTTTCCACGTGGTGATGTACCGATGAAAACGGGGAGAAGTACCGATGTCATCGTACGTGCTTATCGTTTGCAAAATATAGATTTACAACAGCTAGTCAATCACGACATGAAGTCAAATTGGTCACAATATCCAAAAAATTGGGGATTAAAGTCACCGGACAACAATATCGACCATCGCCGAGTGGCCAATCTTGAAGTGTTTTTTGAGCGACACGGAAAATCCCTATCTGTCACTGACAAAGACAGTTTTCAGACAGGGGACATTGTGACGTGGCGACTGCCAAAAGACAACGTGCCGCATATTGGTATCGTCTCAAACAAAAAGGCTGCCGATGGGACGCCGCTTATTATTCATAATATTGGAGATGGTACTCAAGAAGAAAATATCCTTTTTACCTATCCTATAGCCAAACATTTTCGTTACTAAAACGCTTGGTATAGATGATATAAGGTTGTTCATAGCGTAAATGATGAATAATGTGGCGCAAAACAAAACCCAGTCAATGATGCCATATCATTGACTGGGTTTTTTGGTGGGTTTTTATTTATTTGTCAGTATGGGCTACACCTAGTAATTGACCCATTTGTACCACGCTGTTCGCCGTTATATTTTCTTGCCAGTCAGCTTTTGCAGCTTTAGGTAATATGACAATAGCGGTTGACCCCAGATAAAAGCGCCCAAGCTCATCACCTTGAGCCAAAACCATACTATGCTCAGCTTCTTGAATATCGTCGGTACGGGTAATCTTCCCCGTTGCTACCGTCTCGATACCAGCGACAATCATTGCGCCCACCATGACGACTGCTGCTTTGCCGTATTCGGTATCAAACATACAAACCAAACGCTCATTACGAGCAAATAAGTCAGGCACGTTGGCAGCAGTGATATTATTGACTGAAAATAACGTACCTGGCACATAGCGAGTTTTGGTCAAGGTACCTGTAAAAGGCATATGCACACGGTGATAGTTGCTGGGCGCTAAATAAACAGTAGCAAAACTACCATCAGCGAAGTAGCTACCATCGTCACTATCAGCAAGTAGCTGTCCGATGTCGTAGTAGCGCCCTTTAGCTTGAAGTAGCTTATGATCGTTAATTTGACCAAGCTGCGAGACAATGCCGTCAGCAGGGCTTACAATGCCATGGACGGTGGTATCGATAGCACGCGCATCACCTTTAAGCTCACGGGTAAAAAAGTCGTTAAAGCTCTCGTAAGCATTTAAGCTTTGACGTTCGTATTCATCTAACTTTACGTCATACGCTTTTGCAAAGCTGCGAATAAAAGCACGTTTAACCATAGGGTGGCGACTGGCCGCCAAACGTCCAGCAACTTTACTAAGTTTTTGCTGCGGTACAAACTGCTGAATGGTAGTAAATAAGGTCATAAAGGGTTACCAAAGTAGTGGTTAAAATAAGAAAATAAAAGTTGGAAATAATAAATATTTATATTTTATCATGGTCAGCACTTAATCGTATGACCATAATTGTTTAAGGATGCAGTTTATGAAAGCTCTAATCCAGCGGGTAAACCGTGCTAGTGTTATAGTCGATGAATGTTGTATAGGCTCGATTGAACATGGGCTCTTGGCATATATTGGCTTAGGACCCGATGATGACTTACAGCATGCAAAACGAATGATCGATAAAATTATCACATATCGCATTTTTGAAAATACAGATGATCCAGCCAAGCTTGGCAAACTAGATAAAAATGTACAACAGGTAGGTGGCGGATTATTACTGGTATCACAATTTACCTTAATGGCCAAAACAGACAAAGGACGACGCCCTGATTTTGGTGGTGCGATGTCGCCTGAGGCTGCAAAAGTATTGTTTGAACAGTTAGTCGCTTATGCAAAGACTCAGCATCCCAACGTTGCAACGGGTCAGTTCGGAGCTGACATGCAAATCGACAGCGTCAATGATGGGCCACTAAACTTTTTGTTAGAAGTTTGAAGTGCGAATGTCATCAAACTGTCATAATTAACGCGTTTAATAGACGGTTATTAATGAGTATTTACCGGCTTTTTTAGCTTAAATTTCCCTCTTATATAATTATTCAGCGCTTAACAATAAGGTTGTCCTATGCATAATGAGCAAATTTTGATTGTCGAAGATGAGCCTGCCATTCGTGAAATGGTGGTGATGACGTTGGAGATGGCTGGATTTGACAGCTTGCAAGCGGCTGATGTGTCAGAGGCGCATCAACAAGTGGTTGATCATCGTCCTGCACTTATCTTGTTAGATTGGATGTTACCTGGAGATAAAAGCGGTATTGATTTTTGTCGTATGCTCAAAAGCGATGAGCTGCTTGCTGAGATACCAGTCATTATGCTGACGGCCAAAAGTGAAGAGGACAGTAAAGTTCATGGGCTTGATGCGGGTGCTGATGATTATATGACCAAGCCTTTTTCGACACGAGAGCTACTCTCAAGGATTAAAGCAGTACTGCGTCGTAGTAGTGCGCTGAGTGCTGATAAGCCCATTGAGATAGGTAAGCTGAGCCTAGATCCCAAAGGCCAACGCGTCACGGCCAATGATAAGGTTGTGGATATCGGACCGACAGAATATAGGCTATTGGCGTTTTTTATGAGTCATCCGGAGCGTGCCTATACGCGCGCACAACTGCTCGATCAGGTATGGGGCGGCAATGTCTATATCGAAGATCGGACAATTGATGTGCATATCAGGCGTTTACGTAAATTATTAAAGCCCCACGACTGCGATACGTTGATTCAAACAGTGCGTGGTACTGGCTATCGGTTTTCGAGTCTCATTAAGCCAGTATGAGCCAGTTTAAACAGAACGACATATGAATGACAAGGTAACGCAGTAGATAGTCGTAAGGGTATGAAAGATATGATAACGCCTATAGAAAACGAGCAACAAAACGAGCAACAAAACGAGCTAGAACAGCACCCGCAAGATCAAGCAACTCAGCAAGAAGTGATGGGTCAGCTCAAAAAAAATCAGAAGCTCATTACGCGCTCTACAAGACGCCGTAATATTGCTCAATGATGATGATAGTCTAGAGTGGTGGAACCAAGCTGCTGAGGATTTGCTATTGCTACAAGCAGCGGATAAAGGTAAGAGTATTTTTGATTTTATTAATGTGCCTGAGTTTCGCCAGTACTATCAAACTATGACGACACCTAACGATGGTGTGCATATGGCATCTTGGCGAGACCCTAAGCGTTACTTGAAATGTGAGCTCACCCCTTTTGGGGACGAAAAACTATTAATCATCTATGATGTGACTCGTCTGCATCATTTGGAACAAATGCGCCGCGACTTTGTGGCAAATGTCTCACATGAGCTTAGAACGCCATTGACAGTCCTAATGGGTTATCTCGAAAACTTCTCAGATCAGCCAGACATGCCGCCGCATTGGCAGCGTGGGTTTGAGCTGATGACCCAGCAGACAGCGCGTATGAATAGAATCGTCAATGATTTATTACTGCTGTCTCGAATTGAGATCGAAGAGACGCATGAGTTTCATTATATTAATATGACCAAACTGCTAACCCATATCTACGATGATGCCCAAGCTTACAATAGTGAATATGGGCATAGCATACATTTGCAGATAGATACCTATGACGGTTTATACGGGTCAGAGATGTATTTAAATAGCGCCTTGTCTAATTTGGTCATCAATGCCATCAAATACACCCCCAAAGGCGGCAATATCACAATCAGCTGGGCCAAGACCTCTGAAGGCTGCCGCTTTGCTGTTGAGGATGATGGTATCGGTATTGCACCGCAGCATATTACGCGATTGACTGAGCGTTTTTATCGTATCGATAGTGGTCGTAGCCGTGCCACAGGCGGCACTGGATTAGGGCTAGCAATTGTCAAACATGTCTTATATCAATACGATGTAAACTTACAAATTGAGTCAACAGAGGGCGTAGGGTCGACGTTTAGTGCGTTGTTCCCCGCCAACCATGTGCGATCTGAGCCTACGCTTTAGTCTTTTTGTAAAAGTGGGTAAGGATTGACAGCACTGCCGCTGATATAAATACCATAATGTACGTGCGGCGGTGTACCTTTAGCATTACCACTATCACCGACATAGCCAATGATATCACCAGCACCTACCCAGTCGTTGGGAGATATATCAGCATAGTCTTCTAGGTGCGCATAGTAGTGTCCTGCGCCGCCGGGACCTACGACCACCACCACACGTCCGCCCAACGTATTCTCTCCAACCTTACTGACAATGCCTTGCGTCGTTGACTGTACTGGTGTGCCGCGCGGTGCAAATATATCGATGCCTTCATGTGTGCGCCCTTGGCTACGAGCAGCGCCCCAAGTATCGGTCAGGCGCTGCTCTGGTAGCGGACTCGGTAGGCTATCTTCTGTGGGCAACTCCTGCTGTAGCAGACTCAACTGTTGCCATTTTGCGACGACAAACGACTGTGTTTGTTGGCTGATGCTTGGAAGGAGTTTGTCAAATATAAATAATAGGGCCAATAGCACAGCAGCTTTGATCAATACACTTAGCACACGATGCAAAAGTGTAGGCTTTGGTTGCTGGTTTTTTTGATTTACTGGCATCCTCATCTCTTATATTTGTTTTGTTGTTCACACTACCATTATAAGAGACTTGTTCACGCCCCTCTGTATAGCATTGTTATATGACGTTTTTATCCCCATAAATATAAAGGCTGCACATACAATACTATAGTCAGTATAGAATAAAGTCGTTACCTTGATAGCCATGTGCTAGGGGTATAGATGTTAGAGTAAATCGACTATATTTTTGACTGTTTCTTTTGTGATTTTCGTGATTGACACTGATGACTGGCTCTTTATGACTGATACTGCGCTTATTATTGATACTGAAACCGACCAAGGTCGAGATCCACGACCTATCCAAGTTGCGACTATTAATGTGGCCAGTGGGTTTGAGTGGATGAAATACTTTAACAGTGGCCGTCCTATATCACCAATTGTGATCAAAGTTCATGGCATTACCGATGATGATGTCGCTGGACTTAAGCGTTTTGAATTGGATGAATTTGACTTGCCGCAGTATCTGATTGGCCATAATGTACGTTTTGATTGGCGAGTGATCGGTAGGCCGTCTGCTAAGCTAATTTGTACCGTGCGACTGGCGCGCGTCGCTTTTCCAGAATGGCGCTATTATGGGCAGTCCAAATGTATTGAGCAGTTATTAGGACAAGAGGAAGCCAGCAAAATGACTATTGCAGCGCATGATGCACTAGGTGATGCACGCATGTGTTATTTACTCTACCAAGCTTGCTGCGAACGCCTACAAATCAAGCCCACAGATTTTGAAGCGGCACATAAGATTTCAAACACCGCCAATCCAGTCGCGAAGATGCCATTTGGTAAGTATAAAGGTCGGCTTATCAAAGAAGTACCCATTGGCTATGTTAAGTGGATGCTGGTTAATATTCATAACATGACACCTTCATTACATTCTGCTTTGACTAAGCGGCTCAAGACAGAAGAGGCTAATAGTGTTAATGAATGAGCGGTTTGAATATAAGATGCATTATATTTATTGTGATCGCTCGTTTAACCAATCAACTGCCATTTGCCACAACTCAGGAGCTTTAGCATTAGTTTTACTACTAAAATAGCGCATGTGTCCAATGCTATTTAAGCCAAAGTCTTTAGGGTCAAGGACGCGTTTTTCTACTGGCATTTTGGTAAATACGCGAATCATATCGTCCATGTTTTTGCTATTGGCAATATCATCATCGCTAAAGCCGAGCCACAATGCTGGCATGCTCAGCTCATCATAGAAATGCGTGTGTACGCTTTTGCCAAAGGCTGTCTTGATATAACCTGCGCCATTGCACCACTCGCGCCATTGACGAGCCACACTGCGTGGTAGTGGTTGGCCCATACCGATTTTGTCTGATGGAGTGTAGCCTAAAGTCAGGTTAGTGAATGGGATAAAGGCATCCATAAAACCAATTGCCTTGAGCTTATAAGGCATGTCCATATTTTTAATGCATCCTGATGAACAAGCGACATTAAAAACTGAGGCGATAGAGGTATGGTTGGGCATAAGGCCAATTAGCTGACCGCCTGCGCTATGACCAATCACGTGATAAGTGGCATTGTTAAACTCATCTTGCAAGGCGTCAAGGACGGCTGGCATATCATGTCGTCCCCAACTGATAAGGGAGGCATCGCATTTGGTCAAATCGGTTGTCAGCGACTCACCAATACCTTCATTATCAAAGGTTAATATCCCAAAGCCTTGCTCTGCTAAAAAAGTCGCAAACTTGTGATAAAACTGGCGTTTGATACCAGTCGCTGGCGCGATCATCACGGCTGTTTTTACAGAAGTTTTGGGGCGGTAAACGGTCGCTGCTAATGCTCGATTGCGATCAGATATGATGGTTAATGTATAAGTAACGATACTCATAATAGCAGTATTTAGTTGAGTATTAGTTGCATTATCGAGTTGAGTGGCATATATGTTGTCTTGCTGATTTGTAGAAAATGGTGATTGGTTGTGATGCATTGTCATACCTCATAATGTTTATCAATAAGCAATAATTATCGATGAATGGTACGCCGTAAAGGTTAGTGTACGTGAAAGGTTAGTGTACGTGTAAACAAAACGTATCATTAACAATGATTGATAAATTATCTTAGGGATAAAAGGTTGTTATTATGCGCTAGCATGGCTTATGTTAAGATAAAAGCTGATGAGATAAATACTTACTTGGACATCTTTATCTCATATGATCCTTTAGTGCTTATGTATTCTAAAATCCAAAATAGACGTAAAACCAATTTATGTTTATTATGCGTAATTAAAACCACGCTGACAACACGCTATCTATAAGGCAAAAATAACACACTTAGTATCAGCTGCATGCAAACTGTTTGTTCAAACCACACAATTATTAAAACAGTTTAGTGTAGTCATACATATAAATAATAATCCATACAAAATTAGGGGCGTTTTATGCAAATGAAAATCAATAATGACACTTATGAAGTACTAACCAGCCAAGATATTGCTCATATCGAAAAGGCGGTAGATAAATCGACGTTAGCTATGCCACTGGTCGCAGTCTATTGTGGTTCACGTTTGGGTAATAGTGATATCTATGAGCAAGCAGCCCGTGAGCTGGGTCAAGCGTTAGCAAAAAATGGTATGGGCTTGGTGTATGGCGGTGCCAGTATTGGTCTTATGGGCTCAGTGGCTGACGAAGTTATCAAAGGCGGGGCACAAGCTGTCGGTGTGATACCAACATTTATGCTTAAACATGAAATTGCCCATGACCAGCTAACACGGCTGCACCTGACCGACACGATGCACACACGTAAAACGGTCATGGCAGAGTACGCGGATGCTTTTATTACTCTACCAGGCGGGCTTGGAACGCTAGAGGAGATAATGGAGATCGCCACATGGCGTCAGCTGTATCAGCACGAGAAACCGATGATTATTCTCAATATTAATGGCTTTTATGATCGTATGATTGAGCATTTAAAATATACCACTGAGCAAGGCTTTATGAAGCAGCAAGATCTCGATCGTTTGGTGGTGTGCAACACTATCAACGAAGCAATCGACTTACTACAGACACTAGTAACGATAGAAGATGCCGTTGATACAGAAAAAATGGCTGGGAATGAGAGTCAAGTATTATAAAGTCAATTAAAAAATAAGGTTGCCAATAGCTACATTTAACGTTATTCATCGTTAGTAGCTGCAGAGTAAGCCCAAAAAAGGAGCAGACAACCAGTCTTTGGTCATCTGCTCTTTTTTTTGTACTTTCTTACCTATATGAATTAGCGTTACGTATTATATTTTATTGGCTGTCAAATTTGCCAAAGTTGCTTCGCGAATACTGCGATTGACACCAGCCATAGCCTGAGGAAATCCGCGTTCTTCAGCCAATACTCGTGCCATATTATCAACAGCCGTACTGTCGTTATGCACAAGATAAGTCCATTCGTGTGCATAACGACTGCGGTTCTCAGCTGTGTCGTTTGCAACTAAGCCAATCTGTGTTAATTCATGAACAATCTGATCAGCGGCAATCAAGGTTGATGAGGCTTTAACGTTTTCTGCTCGCGCGTAGCGTATATTAGAATACAAGCTTACATCAGCGACACGTAACGTGTCATCTTTACCTGGAATTTGCTGCCCTCCATATAACGCATTACCTACGGTACGTGCACTATGAAACGTCGGCACAAACTCAGCCACATATTCAATCGCTTGCTGGCTACGCGCTTGTAGTGGCGCTTTGTCCCAGCCATCTTCGATATAATGTACATATTGCTGCGGCAGCTTAGGTTGGGCGCTGCCTTTATCGGAGGCGACTAAGCCATCATTAAATAAAGTAATCGCTTTACTCATACCGTGAATTTGAAAGTAACCATCTGGGTAAGGCGTGAGCTGTGCCATACCTTCTGGCGTGCCTCGATTACCATAGACGATAATCTCTGGTATTTGCCCCCCTGCATCATCCCAATGTGTGATATACGAGGATTTAAATTCAACCATACGCGTGACTTTAACCCCGACCATATCGTCGATGACCCCAGTACGAAAGCCACAAGCATTGACCAAGTAATCGACTTCAACAGACTCCGTTTGTAATGTATTGGCCTGCTGGTAATCAATACGCCATTTGGTAACATGATGATCCGCATTTGTACAATTCTCACAATCGACTGGCATCACTTGCTTAACTTGCGTGTCAGTAAAGATATGAGCATGATTGTATTCTTCTAATGCCAGCTGCGCAGACGCTGCTAATCGAAAAATGTTCCAGCCATACTCTTGCACGACAATCAGCGGAAACTTGACTTTATTTAAGTCCAAATATTTAGCGACTGGTATCATCCATTCATCAACGGTATCTGGCACTGCAACTTGTTCTCGTTCAGAAAGCTCGAGCATTTTTTCATGACTATATAGTTGGTAGTAGTTTTCAGGCTCGCCCAATACTTTGTTATTAGCATCTTGCGCGATAAGCTCACGATAGGCATCTGTCAAGATATCAAGACGCGGTAGCAAGTCCTCAGGTAGTCCTTCATCGCGTGTTGGCACCGCAAATACAGTCGGGCGTACATCAATCGTATAAGGATAAAGGCGTAAAATATCGATACATTGTTCAAGGAGTGCAACGCAGTCTTCATCAGGTATTTCGCGGTACAAGTTGCCACCTGCATGCAAATGGCACATTGGCGGGCCATCAATCAGTGATTTTTTCTTTTCAAATAAGTAAGTTTCAAGTCCTAAAGCCGCGAGACGAATAGCGATTGTTGCGCCTGCTGTACCACCGCCTAAAATACCGACACGTTTAGCAGGAGTCTTGTCCTTTGCTGTCTGAGATAAAGTATCATGTAAGACTAATTGTGATTGATCTTTGATAAAAGTTTGAGTCATTGTCGTTGTCATATCCTTAATAGCATCATCGTGAGGCTGTGCTCAGCGTATCTGTTAAAATTTCGTTATCAGTATTTTGTTGAATGTATGGTATGTACTGATATGCGTATGCCAACTACTAAGTTCAACATATATATGGAGCCGTGATAGTCATGTTTTTAATTATTTAGCAATACTTATATTTTGTGCTGTTATTTTACGAAAATCTGTAATTAATATGACGGTGAATACGTAATTTGATGCATTAGTTTTGTCAACAAATAATGATAGAAGGTTTGGTTTAGACAAGGCATGCTAGCTAAGAAGTTAATAAAACTATCATTAAATAGTATGCGTTATTTCTCAAGTCAGTAAAAAATGAGGAAGTTTAATGAGTTTGTAAACTTAAGATGCTTTTGTAAAATTATATTCTGATACAAACGACAAGTTTACAGCGTATGCTATATTAAAACGCTTGCAGTCAAATTTAGACGTATATTGTTTGGTTGAAGGTATCGCTAAACAAGCGCTAAGATAAAAAGACCACAAGTAAAATTAGACATATAAATCTAAACCACACACTATCTTTTAATTACAAGGAAGTTATGATGAAAAACATTCTTATGTTATCTGCGTTGACGGGTGTTTTGACGCTCACAGGGTGTTCTACGTTAAACAACGTATTTGGCAATGACACATCAGGTATGCATGATGTGCAAGCAACGAGCAATAACACAGCACCAGTGGCTAGTAAAAACGGTATGCTAGTTGATGCAACCAACCATATGACCTTATATACTTTTGATAAAGATTCAATGAATAAATCAGAATGTGGTAGCGCTTGCTTGGTAGCTTGGCCTGCATTTATGGCACCTAGTAATGCCAAAGCCTCTGGTCAATTTGCTGCTTTTCAACGCGAGGATGGCAAATACCAATGGGCAATGAATGGTAAGCCATTATATTTTTATGCCAATGATACCAAAGTAGGTGACAAAGACGGTGATAACAAGCTTGGCGTTTGGCATATTGTGCCAACTAAATAAAGTATAAAACCATAATATCGATCATATAAAGGCAGCTATCGTCATGGCTGCCTTTTTTATAGCATGCTTGCTAAGTACAGTGAGACGTCAAAGTAGATTATAAACAGTTAGATTCATTTCGCTTTTTCTATCCGCGTTGATAGTAACCTAAAGGCCGATGATTTAGCTTACACGCAGCTTGCATCAAATGCCAAAAACCGTTAAAATCGCGGTTTAATTTTCCCGCTGGGGAAGGCTAAGAGAGCAGAAATGTGGTGTTGAGTGCTGGAATAAGCCAGTGACGCAGTTGCCAGATTTGCACATGTCCTTAGTGCCTCAGTTACGTATGCCATCATCTGACAGCTGGTCGATGATATTGAGCATACATCGGACATAGAGAGCTTATTATGCGTAAAGATATCCATCCTGATTACCAAGAAGTTTTGTTCCATGACACTAATGCTGACGTGTTCTTTTTGACGCGTTCAACGGCTAAGACTAAAGCCACTCGTGAATATGAAGGTAAAGAATACCCATACTATCCACTTGATATTTCAAGTGCATCGCACCCTTTCTATACTGGTGAGCAGCGTAAAACTTCTACTGAAGGCCGTGTTGCAAGCTTCAACAAGCGCTTTGGCGCGTTTGGTGGCCGTAGTAAAAAAGCCGCTGACTCTGCTGAATAATTTACGCTTATTGTGGCCGTAGTAAAAAAAGCCGCTGACTCTGCTGAATAATTTACGCTTATTGCGTCAATTTATTTTGCCAAGCAATAAAAAACCGCTGATAATTCAGCGGTTTTTTTATGGCTTTTTAAAGTACTTTATC
>NZ_LNUO01000205.1:0-15275 GCF_001462175.1 Psychrobacter sp. ENNN9_III | reverse complement strand
TTACGTTTCCTGCTGATAATTCAGCGGTTTTTTTATGGCTTTTTTAAAGTACTTTATCGATTAAAACTTTTAATGGTCATCCTTATCTTTGATGACTGTCTTATCAAAGGACGAGTCGAGCAATTGAGCGATGAGCTCTGCCAGCTGCTGTGCCCAATAACCATACGTTAAGCTACTGGGATGAAAGCCGTCGCTTGCAAACATGGCTATACTATTAATAGGCTCATTAGTATGTTTTTCTGCCAGCAATTCAAAATCTGCTGCCATATGGTGCACGCCACTATGCTGAGCACAAATACTCTGCAGTACTTGGTCGAGCTTCGTGGCTTTTGCCCCGATAAAGTTATTAAGCGGTGACGGTAAAGCAGGCATCTGCGCCATCGGTGGTAGGCTTGAGAAAATAAGTGTTTGTACGTCAAACTTACGCTGAGCAATGGCGATGATTTGCTCAATCTGCTGTTGCCACTTTGAGATAGAAACGTTTGAGGTGGCGTCATTGACCCCGACACTCAAAACCATGATATCAACCGGCTGGTGAGGAGTAGGGAGGATATACAATCTTCGTAAAATATCGAAACTGGTATGTCCAGTCGTCGCCTGTAACGACCAACTAAGCCTATCAAACTGGGTATGAGTAACTAATTTTTGCTGCAAAGCAGGGATCAACTTACCAGCAAGCGCCTCTTGCTGAGTTAGACTGCCGACCCCAGCTGCTGCCGAGTCACCAACGATCATTAG
The DNA here is from genome assembly GCF_001462175.1 of Psychrobacter sp. ENNN9_III. Classification (NCBI taxonomy): domain Bacteria; kingdom Pseudomonadati; phylum Pseudomonadota; class Gammaproteobacteria; order Moraxellales; family Moraxellaceae; genus Psychrobacter; species Psychrobacter sp. ENNN9_III. The sequence continues at coordinate 14,537 of NZ_LNUO01000205.1, read as the reverse complement.
GCTTAATGTTTTTGTAATCTCAGTGGCTGCCATCTCGGCAGAGTCGCGTAGTTGAATATGACCTTGTCTCTCGCCTTCTGGTTCAGGAAGGCGCACGGTGTCGCGTTTGACTTTACGACCTTGATATAAGTAAATAGGGGCGAGTAATACATCTTTTGCAATGGCAGATATTTTAAGAGGAGCTACCATCCTGCACGCTCCCGTATACTAGTGAGACTGTCTTCCACGAGCAGTTTGCCATCGACATAGACATCGCGTAGCAGGCTATCTGCACCAACATTTAAATCATCAGCTTTTATGGTTTTTATGTGGCCGTTATCATCTTTTATCAGCGCTAAGCGGCCTTTTTTAGAGCGTTTAGAGTGACTGGTCACTGGATCTTTATAGATGTCTTTCCATACCCCATCGATACAAATAGCGCTGGCTTTCATCGCCCAGTTCATCGTATCGCGATTGACTTGTTGCAAAAGACCACCTCCCATACCAAAGGTAATATTCTCTGCACTAAAGCCAGCGTTCATCACGACGTCAATAATCTTACTTAAGCTTTGCGGGCTAATGCCGTCACCTTGAATAATACGTACGTAATCAGGCAAGACTTTATAGCCTTTACTGTTAAGGGTCGTACCGAATCTTACTGCCAAACGCTCCAATGCCTCACGTACCACTTTGGCCGGCTCGCCACTGTCTGGTCGAATAACCAAGGTGCCACCCATATTTTTGACATCGTCTTTTAATGCATCGCCCCAGATGTTATCAATGGCATTCCACAAATCATAGCTATCGGAGACGACTGAAAAAGATTTATCTTTGCCACCAAACTGTTCAATCATATTGGCAAAAGCCGCAGTCTCTCCATCGCGGCCCCAAGCGGTCATGGTGCTGTGTTCAGCAGCAGGAATGGAGAACGCTGGCATATCATTGCCCATTTGATACCAACGACTGGCAGCAACCAAAGCAGCCATAGAATCGGTACCAGCGAAATTAACCAAATGCGCTAAGCTACCGAGTGCTACCGACTCATGACTAGAAGCGCCACGTGAGCCAAAATCATGTAAACGGGAAATGAGTGATTCTGAATTATCAGCAGACTTTTCTAACGCGCGGCGGATAACCTCTTTGCAATAATGTGACACGCTGGCGACGGTTGAGGGATACCAGATGGCGCGTAGTAAGGCAGTTTCGATATAGCTTGGTAACCAATAAAACTCAGGATCAGTATTAGTGATTTGGCACACTACGTTGGACACAGGCACGATGCTACCTTCAGGCACAGCCTCGATACGTAGAGGTAAATAACCGCTATGCTTATCGACCAGACGCTCCCATCCCGCACGATTGAACGTTAGACCGTGAGCATGAATCACCGTTTCGGCTTCATCTATATCCTGATGAGTAATAGGGGTGCTTAAGTATTCTTTAATAAAAGCTTGTAAGCCGAAAAACACCACCTCATAGTCGCCACCGCGGGCTTCGATATAGCTGGATAGATACTCACTGCCAGCTGGGTATTGCACCCAGTGTGAGGTTTTATAACTGTCACTATTAAGAATTAGATTGTTCAAATTGTTGGTATACATCACAGAACTCCTCTGCTTTGATATGTCGCAACTGCGTTAATAAAAAAACAGCTGCGACGATTAGCCCTTACCGTCTATCAGCTCGGGCGCTAAAACCTATAGAATAAAAATTTGTGAAAGAATGATCATAAAATCATATAGAATTTTATCAGTTAGTAATCACTTAAATAATGAACTAAACGGTCAGTTAGATGAGCTATTACAATCCAACCATCTTAGTGATAATCGCATAATGGTCTTCAAACATCATAGTGGCATCAAGCTCGGCTAGGGGTAACCAAAAAGCGTGTACAGCATCATCGCTACCTTTTACTTTTGGCAGGCCATTTGCGTCATTCTTTAGTTGAAAGTAAAAGGCTTGGGTAAGCGTGCGTCCACGTGCAGAGCGATAGGGGTCATCGAAAGTATGCTGACTATGGCAAGAGCCTCGCAGTACAGGCTCAGGGACTTTAAGACGGGTCTCTTCACGTAGCTCACGGATGCAGGCGTCAAATAAGGTCTCTTTTGGATTAAGGAACCCACCAGGCAGCGCCCAAAGCCCTCGTCCCGGCATGCTGCGCCGCTCTACCAACAATATGTGTCCTGACTGTACGACTAAGGCATCAGCGGTCATAAATGTCGGTGGGTAAGGTGCAGACTCCCACTGTTTTTTATACTTATCAATAAAGCCTGCTTCTTCGTGTAGCTGCTGATAATGACTCGTCTTTTTAAATTCATCTAAGACTTTGCGAGTCGACTCAGGCGTACGATCAGGGGTAGGGGTTGCGCCCATTAGGTAGCTATCACGGATCGGTGTAGCAGATAAATTATGATAGTTAGGCACAGAAACTGATGCCCAGTTTGGAAATAACGACAAGTAATAAGAAGAGCTGTCTTTAGAGTGACCGATAAGACCGATATCAGCATTTAAGTCACCGGTGATAGATTTGACGCCTGCTTGTACATATTGTAGCCAGCGCGTGTCATTATAGAGCGCATCATCCAAGCCCACACAATGTATACGCTCTGCTTCATCCGCTGAATAAGCGCCTTGAATCATCGCTGCACGCTCAGCGACACTGAACGGATTGCGCAAGCTACGCGGCAAGTTGGCCGAACCGATTAACATGATGACTTCATCAGCACGTTTTAATGCTTCGTCAATGACAGCTTTATGCCCACGGTGGAACGGCTGAAAACGACCAATAAATACCAGATAGCGGTAATGTTTACTCTCTTGCTTATCTGAATGTTGCTCTGATAAATCACTCATAGACGCCGACTTCCTACTACTTATTTTTTTGATTGAAAACAATTTAATGACGCCAATACTGACACAGCATAGGAGTTGCTGACAAGTGTAAAGATGTTTAGTGGTGTGTCGTTACTGATGTTAGCTTATTTTGATACTTGTCCTTAATATGGTGTGAAGTTCATTTGATTAGATGTAATAGGGGCGATAAATAAGATAAATAAACAATCACTTCGCATACTTCTCAATCCATGCAACAACCGTCGGCCATATCTCTTTAGCAGCGTTACGGCTAATCATAATGCGGCTATGAGTATAATCGTCCAAATCTCCATTACTGATTGAGTATTCACGAAACACGTTAGTAGGATTATTAAAAGCATCAAAAAACAATTTACAGCCGCCAGTTGGCGAAATAAATTTATCGCCTCTAGCACTAATAGCATAAATCGGTATGGTAATCATAGGCATATGCTGACGATAATCAAAGCTGCCATCATTGGTGACGTCCACTATGATGTTTTTTGCGAGCTTGCTTTGCTCAATATTACTCTGTTTAATAAAGCTGCTGTTAAAGTTCTTTTGTAGGTTCCAATCAAACCACTGATTCATCGTGTAATAACTTTCGTTAATAGGCCCCATTTTGAGTTTTTTTGCAGGAATATAGCCAAATAGTCGGGTAAATAATTTGGCTGTCAAAATTTTGAGATGGTTTTTGACATTTACGACCGCTCCGAACGCTTGGCAGGCAAACATAGTGATACTATTGATTTTATCAATATAGCGTGGATTTTGGACTAAAAACATGGTCAAGCCAACGCCGCCACCGCTATGAGTGACACAATGCAAGTTGTCCAGCTCTAATTCATCAAATAAATAACCAAAAGTTGCTTCAAAGTCATAAGTCGCAACGGTTTCAAAGTTAAATTTATCTTTTGGCACTGAGCTGTGCCCATGTCCGCGCCATTCCATAATGTAGCAGTGATGACCATAGCTGGCTAAATACTCAGCAATTTTTAGGCAGGTGTGTTTGTCCGAAAACGTACCATGCGTCAGTAATATATTTTGTGTTTTAGCTACAGAGCTGGCAGCTGCAATATTACCATTAGTCGCATTGTTGTCCTTTACACTATCGATAACTTGCCAAACCGCAATTTGCTCACCATCTTTGGTTTCTACTAAATTTAGCGTTTTCATGAACATAAAAGTGGTCTCGTACAAGTCGTTTGGGAGAGGTACTAATGATATAAGTATTAAATAAGTACTAAATAGGTACTAGAGATTCTTAAAAGATATCATTACTAAGTAAAGCATAAATAAACATCGTTCAAATAAATTAATAACACGTTAGAAATTGGAACACTTTTCTTATTAGCGTTTTGCGTATTTTATTTTGTCTATCATGAGAGTCTACCAACGCTTGATAATTAACAACACAGTCTTAATATAGGCTATAACGCATACTATATTTGTTTTGTATTATCACGAGAGCTTAACGACCTCTACTTTCTAAATTTGATTATTTAAAAAACCAATCGCAGCCATTTGTGACGGTCACAGTTCAATCATAGTGGCGCAGTCGGAATTATCATCTGGATGCGTTATAATAGTCGTCATAACTTTATTAAAACTGTAGTCAAACCAAGTTCATACAACGATAAACTGCAGTGTTTAGTATTCCGCCTATTTTATTTATAAAATTCACGACACAGCAACTATGACAGACATAGCATTTGTGTCATAACGCATAGGAAACCTTATGAGTGAGCACAACCAAACTGCTGGTCAATTAGACCAGTCTGCAGACTTTGAGTCAGCATTAGACACTGAACAGGCTGAAACCAAGAGCAATATTACGATTACCGAGACAGCGCAAGGTTATTTGGCTGATCTGCTGTCAAAGCAAGATACTGATGGCATTGGCGTACGTATCTTTGTCGAGCATCCTGGCACACCGCGTGCAGAGTGCTGTATGGCATACAATCAGCCAGGTGAAGAAGACAGCGCTGATTTACGATTCGACTACGAGAATTTTTCGGCCTTTATTGAGGCGGCGTCAGTCCCTTATTTAGAAGATGCAGTCATCGATTATAATAAAGACCGTTTCGGTGGTCAGCTGACTTTTCGTGCACCGAACTCAAAAGTGCCAAAAGTCGGTGCTGATGCCAGTGTTGAAGAGCGCATCAACTATATTTTGCAATCAGAGATAAACCCAGGTCTTGCTGCACATGGTGGTATGGTAGATCTGCTAGAGCTAATCGAGGAAGAAGGTGTCGGCTTGACTGCAGTCCTAAAATTTGGTGGAGGTTGCCAAGGGTGTTCAGCCGTCGATATGACTTTGCGTCAAGGGGTTGAAGTACAGCTTAAGCAGCAAATACCAGAGCTAACCCAAGTGGTTGATGAGACGGACCACACCCACACTGAAAACGCCTACTATAAGTAAATGTTTAATAGTAAATTAGTGATCTATAAGTGTGAAAGACGGTATGAATAAAGCTTATTAAACTTATTGCTTATGAATATCAGGCATTAGACGCTGAATAAATGGCTATTCTTTTAATAAAGAAGCTGGGTTATGATGAACTCAGCTTTTTTTATTACTATGATTTAGGAAATAGCTTTTTTAGAGATTATTTTTATTCAATACGTTTTCAATTAATGTTAAGGAGTATGTGATGAGTAATGGACAACCAGAGAATAATACTGACAATAACCTAAAGAGTACCGCGCACTTAGAGACGCTTGCCATTCATGCAGGTTACACTGTTGAGCCGACAACCAAATCAGTGGCAGTGCCTATTTATCATACCAGCTCCTATGCTTTTGATAATACGCAGCACGGGGCAGATTTATTTGACCTTAAGGTTGCAGGGAATATCTACACCCGTATTATGAATCCGACCAATGCGGTACTAGAGGAGCGCGTAGCAGCGCTTGAAGGCGGTATTGGCGGACTTGCGGTCGCCTCTGGTATGGCTGCCATCACTTATGCCATTCAAACCATCTGTGAGGCGGGAGACAATATCGTTGCAGTATCGACTCTATACGGTGGGACTTATAATCTGTTCGCTCATGCGCTACCGCGCCAAGGTATCGAAGTTCGCTTCTTTGACCACAAAGACCCTGAGGCTATCCGTGATTTAATCGATGACAAAACCAAGATGGTCTTTGCTGAAAGTATCGGTAATCCGCTGGGCAATATCATCGATATTCAAGCGGTCAGTGATATCGCCCACGAGTATGGTGTACCAGTGGTGATTGATAACACGGTGGCGACGCCCGCGCTTTGTCGTCCGTTTGAGTTCGGCGCTGATATCGTCATTCATTCATTGACCAAATATATGAGCGGCACCGGTACGTCAATTGGTGGCGCTATCGTTGATGGCGGGAGCTTCGCTTGGGGCGATTACCCTGAGCGCTTTCCATTATTAAACACACCAGATGACAGTTACCATGGCGTAAACTTTGTAAAAGATGTGGGCGCAGCAGCTTTTATAGCTCGTGCTCGCGTTGCACCGCTACGCAATACTGGTGCAGCATTAAGTCCCCTCAATGCTTTTAGTATCTTGCAAGGTATGGAGACGTTAAGTTTACGTATGGAGCGTCACGTACAAAATGCACAAGCCGTTGCTGAATATCTGCGTGACCATGATGAGGTTGCTTGGGTGAAATATGCAGGCTTGCCTGATCATCCTGAGCATAAGCTTGCTAAAAAGTATATGAAAGGCACACCATCTGCTATTTTAACCTTTGGAGTAAAAGGGGATCTTGAAGCAGGGGCACGCTTTATTGATGCGTTGCAGCTGATTACGCGCTTGGTCAATATCGGTGATGCGAAGTCTTTAGCCTGTCATCCAGCGACGACGACGCATCGTCAGCTAAACGAGCAAGAATTGGAGCAAGCGGGCGTTAGCAATGATATGGTACGATTATCTATTGGTATCGAACACATTGAGGATATAAAAGCAGATTTGGCTCAGGCGTTAGCGTCAGCCTCTGTTTAAAGACAGTTTGCCACCTAAAAAGCCCATATCGTGATGATATGAGCTTTTTTATTGAACTAACAGTATTGATACAACTATAGTGGTCTAACAACGTCAAAAACGCTTATCTAGGCGACCAACACTCGGCAAGCAATGTCTTTGTAGTCTTGGGAGTCGAGTCGTGGACCAAACTGTTGAATGACTTGACTGGCCACTTCGCTGGCAAGACGACCACATTCTGGCAAGCTATATTGCTGTGATAGAGCATATAGAAATGCACCTGCATAGTTGTCGCCCGCTCCATTCGTATCGATTACATTGGCGACTTTGGGCGTCGGTATTTCATGAATAGTAATGTCACTGGTGTTTTCTTCAGACTTATGAGCAATGATTGCACCGTTAGCGCCATCAGTGACCACAGCAGTCTGACAGTATTCAAGGAGTGCACGTGCTGAGGCTTTGAGTTGTTTTTTTCCAGTAAACAGTCGGGCTTCTTCGCTATTACAGAATACCACCGCAACTTTATTACCCAGCATATTAAGTAAACCCTCTTTTGCAAACTTCACCACCGCCGGATCGGCAAAGCTGACCGCAATTTTGGCATTATGAATCCCTGCTTGCTGACGCAGCTGGGTCATGGCAGGTTGAATGCTATCAGACATTGCCAAGTAGCCTTCGAAATATAGCCAGTCTGATTGTGTTAACGCTTCAAAGTCAATATTGTCAGCAGTGATATCACTGGATGTACCAAGGTAGGTTTGCATCGTACGCTCACCATCATGGGTGACAGCGACTACACAAGAGCCGGTCACACCGCCTTCATGTACCGACTTGGGTGAGGTTGCCACGCCTGCTTGATTTAAGTCTTTCAGATAAAATGTGCCTTGTGCATCGTCACCTATACGGCAAGCGTAAAAGGGTTTACCGCCTAGGCTTGCGAAAGTAAACATAGCGTTTGCAGCCGAGCCACCACCTGCTTGCTTTGATAGCTTAATATTCGCCAGTTTTAAAAATGCCAATACTTGTTGCTGCTCATCAAGACCTGCTAGAGTCATATTGCCTTTGGTTAATTCGGTTTCTTCTAGTGCAGCATCGCTAAGCACAAACTCATAGTCAACCAAGGCATTACCTACCGCCATTACATCATACATATATTATCTCTCCCTCTTTAATATTAAAATAAAATAGCGTTTTAATTGATTGCTAAGCTTGTAGCTCAAGAAGGCGCTGATATAAAGCATTCTTTTTGATACCTGTAATATCAGCAGCTAAAGACGCCGCTTTTTTGACGGACATATCCTCTAGTAAACGCTGCAATAATTTGTCATGATCACTGATATCATCATCCTGCGCTACGCTAACCCCTGCGACGACCACAACCATCTCGCCACGTCGCTGATTATCATCGGCTTTAACGAAATCAATAAGATCGCCAAGGGTCGTTTTATATACGGTCTCGAAAGTTTTGGTTAGCTCACGACAATAAGTTACTTCACGATCAGTACCGAATACGTCTGCCATATCTTCTAAGCTTGCCACAATGCGATGCGGTGCTTCATAAAATATGAGGGTCTCAGGACGTGACTTCAACGCTGATAGCTGTTTTTGACGGCCATGTGTCTTTGCAGGCAAAAAGCCAATAAAGCTAAATCGATCAGAAGGTAGTCCGGCGACTGACATTGCGGCAATCGCAGCTGAGGCCCCGACAATAGGCGATACTTTGACATCAGCTGCATGCGCGGCTTGCACCAATTGATAACCTGGATCACTCACCAGTGGCGTGCCTGCATCGCTAATCAAAGCAACCGAATGGCCTTGTTGAATCATCTCGATGATTTTGGGCGTTTGAATAGCACTGTTGTGCTCATGATATGCCCACAGTTTATTGTGACTGCGGGTTTTATTGTCTGCCGCAGCATTGTTGCTGTCAATTTTATTAACAGGCTTATCATTAGTATTGTCGCTTTTGGTCTCGATACCAAAATGCGCCAGTAGCTTCCCTGAGGTACGGGTATCTTCACAGGCAATAATAGCAACGTGTTTTAAGGTTTCAATTGCACGCGGTGTCATATCGCTTAAATTACCAATCGGAGTAGCAACGATATACAGACAAGCTGGCATCGCAGTAGGGGTAGACATGAAAACCTCGTGAATGTGATGTTAAGTGCTAAAAAGTAGTTAGTTTATCATGTTGTGCTATGATAAATCCGAATTGACTACTATGTGGTTATTCAGAGCGCATCAAGTTAAATGTTAATACAGATGATTTTACAGGTTTTGTTTATAAAAAATGAAGAGAGTACGCGTCATGGCTAAGCCAACTAATGGTCATCGGCCACTGATTTTGACGTCTCCTAAGCAGCGTCAAGGTAGTGTGTTTGAACAACAAGCATGTGAATTTTTGCAGCAGCAGGGTTTAGAGCTTATCGCTCGAAATTGGCAACAACCAAAAATAGGTGAGCTTGATCTTGTGATGTTAGAAACAGGTCGAACGTGGTCGACGTTGGTATTTATTGAGGTGCGTCAGCGGTTACGCTCAAGCTTTGGTGATGCTGCACTGAGTGTAACCAAAGCCAAGCAGCGCAAAATTATCAAAACTGCCAAATACTTTTTGCAACAATATCCTGAATATGCGCATTTTGAGTGCCGATTCGATGTGATTGCTTATGATATCGAACGCTCTATGAGCAAGACGGCTGAGCATAATAACTATAATGAGAATAACCATAACGAAAATATTCGTAAAGACTATTCGACTAAGCATTCAACAGCAGGGTATCAACCAGAGTGGCTTTTAGGTGCATTTATGGCGACAGCATGGTAGCGTATTGAGTTTAGACACTATTGAAAATAATCTTTAGTAAAATCTGTATCTAATAAAATCTATATCTAGAAACATCTATAAGGCAACTATCTAAAAGTAGCTATCCAACAAGTTATCGTTACCAAAAACCTAACCGCTAATTGTAAAAATTAAGTAAAGTATTTGGCACAGTGCTCAGAGCAAGATAAAACATACCTATCTAGCTTCGTTATGCTCATTGTGATTGCGATTTTGTGTGCAACAAGACTGATATAACAAACAATATTGCTCATAAAATCATTATAATGTTTACTGTGTTTTGGCGACACAGATTTTGCCCAATGCTATTACGTCCTATACTAAATTTTAAATACTGACTGTGTTTGATGAGGAAGATAATGACAAGGTTGTATACACTCAAATCCGTTTATAAAACACCACGTGTCACTATCAATCGTACGATGATAGGTGCTATTTTAATGGCTAGCATGGTTAGTACAGGCTGTACGACCAATTACTTGACCAATAGCACTGAGGGGACTTATGGAGTGCCGGTAACGGAACGTACTATCCCTCAACGCTTGCTCGATCGTAGTATTGAACACACAGCAAAGATTAATATTTATGGTCTACAAGAAAATCTACAAACCAATAGCCGGATAAGCATTGATAGCTTTTATAGTGAAGTCCTGCTTACTGGCGAGGTGCCAACAGAGGCATTAAAGACGCAAATTGAAAAAGTAGTCGGCTCTATGCCTGATGTTCGCCGTGTCTATAACGAGCTAAATGTTAGTGTCGCTAGAGGTTATAGCTCAACCGTACATGATGGCTATATCACATCAAAATTGATGGCCAAAGCTGCGGCTAATAATGCAGTCAAAGCGTCACAATTAAAAGCAGTGACTAACGATGGTGTGGTCTATATCATGGGTAGAGTGACACCCACACAGCAAAGCCATCTAATCGATATCGCCAACAGTACTGCTGGTATTACTGAATTGGTCTTACTAACCACAGTCGTAGACAATAGAGGGTTGCCTATTAATGAGGCAGATATTATGTCAGAGAGCGATCCTAAAAACGCTACTACGCAAGCAACCAGTGCAAAACCGATTATTAGAGAAGTTGAACCAACACACTCCACAAGCAATGTAGCATCTGCTACCCCAGTAGCGGACAACAATACGTTAGAAGCGGATAACCCAACTGAACAACAATCTTCTAGCTCTTATGTTGATTTATACCAAAATCCATAAATTGCCTGGCGCGTCAAACAGAGCTATGGACTAGTCACAACTTTGGATCAATCACGATGTCAGCTAACCCATTGGTAACTGTAGACTGGCAATAAAAAGGATAATAACAATGAAGGGTTCAAATTTTGGTCAGGCACAACAAGCGATGGACACGACTCGGGCAACCAATGTCATGTCTGCGCGCAAACAATCCAGAAGTAAGCTAAAACTTGTAGGTGCTAGTATAGTAGCAGTGGGTGCGATTACCTTTGCAACCCAACAAGCGCAAGCATTGTCAGCGCTGGCTGTGGTAAACGGTATCACTGCAAACGGTGGTGTGGGTGTCAGTAAGGACATATTGTACGGTGATGAGCCGCTACAAGATTTGGATATTTACTACCCAAAACCATTGGCGCAGGCCATGAAAGCAAAGGACACTATCGTGGATACTTATCCAATGGTCGTGTTCGTACATGGTGGCTCGTGGGAAAGCGGTAGTAAAGATGAGTATGCGTTCGTTGGGCAAAGCTTAGCTCAAGCAGGTTACGTTACCGCAGTCATCAACTATCGAAAAGCCCCCGAACATGTATATCCTGATTACGTTAAAGATACTGCTCAAGCAGTTGCATGGAGTATTAACAATGCATCAAGTATTCATGTTGACCCTAAGCGCGTCGCTGTCATTGGTCATTCTGCTGGCGCGTTTAATGCAGTAGCCGCCGTTTCTAATGAAGACTTTTTGACACCTTATGGTGTAAAACCAAACGATATTGCTGCCGTTATTGGTATTGCTGGCCCCTATAGCTACGACTTTCGTAAGTTTGCCAGTGCGACTGCTTTTAGTGCGGATGACACGCCAGATGATGTAATGCCTGATCGCCAAATAAAAGGTACACAGCCACCATACTTGCTATTGACTGCCGAAAACGACGAGACCGTGCACGATACAAACACTATCAAAATGACTCAAGCTTTACATGACCATGGTGCCAAGGTTGAAAATGGACAAATTAAAGGCGCCAGTCATGCCACAAGTATCGGAGCGATGGCACCACCATTACGTTGGGTCAATGATGTACGTGCGCAAGTATTAATGTATCTAGACAAAACTTTAAAGTAAGTGTACCAATAACTGTAGAGTCACCACTTATGCTTATGAGTAGACAATACTGTAAGATGGTGAAACTCTTGTTATAATGATGCCTTTATATAATATATAGCTTTCTTGTATAGACCATACAAATGTTACTTTTAATATAATAATAGGATTTTTTATGAGCATGAACGCTGATGATTTGATTGCATTTTTACAGCAGCATTTTCCGGATGCTTTTATTCAAGCTGCCAATCAAGGCAATAAATTTGATGTACGTGTCGTCGATGCCAGTTTTGAGGGCAAACGTGCGGTACAGCGTCAACAGGCTATTTATAGATTGGTAAATGATAAGATTGCCAGCGGTGACATCCATGCGCTCAATATCCAAGCATTAACGCCTGCTGAGTGGGAAGCACAGTCCCAAGGTTAAACGGTTCTTATTTTTATAGTGCAAGCTTTTGATTTTTATTCATGGCTTTTTTCTTCACATATATAGCTAGGTTGTCACTTTTATGGATCAGTTTTTAATCACCGGTAGTAGTCGTATCGCAGGGGAAGTTACTATCTCTGGCGCCAAAAATGCCGCTTTGCCTTTGCTTGCAGCTATGATATTAGCTGAGACGCCCACCACCTTACACAACGTGCCATCGTTACAAGATGTACGTACATTGATTAGACTGATTGCTGGTATGGGTATCGATATTCAAAAGCAGGGTGATGCCGTCACTTGTGATACCAAAAGTATCGATAATTTTTATGCACCTTATGATCTAGTCAAGACTATGCGTGCATCGATTTTAGTATTGGGGCCGCTACTGGCGCGTTTTGGTGAGGCAGAAGTCTCACTACCAGGCGGCTGTGCGATAGGCTCACGTCCAGTTGATCAACATCTAAAGGCCTTTGAGGCAATGGGCGCTCATATCACTGTAGAAAACGGTTATGTTAAAGCCCAAGCCCCTAAAGGTGGCAGGCTAATTGGTTGTAACTTCTCTTTTGATATGATCACCGTTGGTGGCACCGAAAACGTCATTATGGCAGCGGCACTAGCCAAAGGTACGACTGTGTTAGGTAACTGCGCGCTTGAGCCAGAAGTGGTCGATTTGGCCAATATGCTGGTTGCAATGGGCGCTAAGATCAGCGGTATTGGAACAGCAACCATGACTATTGAAGGCGTAGAACGTCTACACGGTTGTGAGTACTCAGTCGTTCCTGATCGTATTGAAACAGGCTCATATCTAGCAGGTGCTTTGATGACTCGCGGAGATGTATTGACCAAAAAAACCAACGCAGCACTATTATATCCTGTGCTTGAAAAGTTTGAAGCAATGGGTGCGACGATTACAACGGGTGAGGACTGGATACGAGCACAGATGACTGGTCGTCCAAAACCAGTTGATATTCGTACCCAGCCACATCCAGGGTTTCCCACAGACATGCAAGCTCAATTAATGGCGATTTGTTGTCTGGCAGATGGGACAAGTACCATTATTGAAAACATCTTTGAAAATCGCTATATGCATGTTCCTGAGCTCAATCGTTTAGGTGCATCTATTCAGGTAGATGGTCATACAGCGGTGGTTAAAGGTGTCGAGCACTTTACTGCAGCACCAGTAATGGCGACTGATTTACGCGCATCAATGTCATTGGTAATGGCAGCATCTGCTGCTGAAGGTGAGAGCTTGATTGACCGTATTTATCATATTGATCGCGGTTACGAAGACGTCGAAAACAAACTTCGCGCCTTAGGGGTTAATATTGAGCGTATCAATACCAACGACTAGATTTATTATATCTTGCGTAGGGCACTTACCACTATCAGCGTTATAATATACACACTTCCTAGTCTCTAGGGACATCAATTTTACACGGACACCTTGTCATTATGACTGAGCAAACTGAACGCTTACAGACTAACGACTTATTAAATGAAGTAGATAACGAATTTAATGGCCTCACTTTAGCATTATCAAAAGGTCGTATTTTAGAAGAGACAATGCCGCTACTACAGGCGGCTGGTGTTGATTTACTAGAAGACCCTGATGCATCACGTAAACTTATCTTCCCTACCTCAAATCCAAACGTGCGCGTACTTATCCTACGCGCGAGCGATGTGCCCACCTATGTAGAACATGGCGCTGCTGATTTTGGAGTAGCAGGAAAAGACGTACTTCTTGAACATGGTGCCAACCATGTCTATGAGTTGTTAGACTTAAAAATTGCTCAGTGTAAGCTTATGACAGCAGGCGTGAAGGATGCAGCATTGCCCAATCGTCGTTTGCGTATTGCGACCAAATACGTCAATGTTGCCCGCGCCTACTTTGCCAGTCAAGGTCAACAAGTAGACGTGATCAAGCTTTATGGCTCTATGGAGCTTGCGCCATTAGTCGGTTTAGGGGACTTAATCGTTGATGTGGTCGACACTGGCAATACTCTACGAGCTAACGGTCTAGAGCCGCGTGAGCATATCTGTGATGTATCGTCTCGTTTGATCGTTAACCAAGTCAGTTATAAGCGTAAGTTTGTGTTACTTGAGCCTATCCTTGAGAGCTTTAAAAACAGTATTGCTGCTGCTTCTTGATTATCAAATGGTTGATAAATATTGAAGGTAG
>NZ_LNUO01000204.1:0-1481 GCF_001462175.1 Psychrobacter sp. ENNN9_III | reverse complement strand
ATGGCTTAGGGGTGAATACAATCAGACGTCTGATTGACTACGTTTACTCATAAATGGTTAAAATCAATGATTAAACATTGACACCATAAGAGGCAGCTAATGGTCCTAAACCACCACTGAAGCCTTGACCAACAGCGCGGAATTTCCAATCACCATTATGGCGATATAGCTCACCAAAGATCATCGCTGTTTCGGTGCTACCGTCTTCTGATAAGTCATAACGAGCCACCTCAGAATTACCAGTGTCGTTGACAACGCGAATATAAGCTTCACCAACCTGACCGAAGTTTTGATTACGGTTTTGACCTTCATAGATGATAGCGCAAATGGCTACTTTACTGACATCAGAAGGAATACTAGCAAGGTTAATTTTGATTTGTTCATCATCGCCGTCGCCCTCACCAGTACGGTTATCGCCAGTATGCTCAACAGCACCATTATCCGACTTTAGGTTATTAAAAAAGATAAAGTCTTGATCGTTACGTACTTTGCCTGATTCATTGACCAAAAAGCCAATAGCATCCAGATCAAACTCTTGACCGTCGGTTGCGCGTGGATCCCAGCCAAGACCAACTGTGATATTGGTTAAGCCTGGCGCTTCTTTTGATAGGTTTACGTTGCCGCCTTTTGTTAAGCTAATAGCCATATAAATATCCTTTAAATTAATAATTAAGTGGATTAAAGAGTCGAACAAATACAATAAAAATCATGCAGTAATTTAACAAGCAGCATGAATATCGAATATATCTACCTGTATGTCATGTCCTGCATATCATTACGTTTTACTATACTAAGCGTTTGCCTACTAAGCAAGGCGAATTTTGTGTGACTATATGACATATATCTTTCTATTTATAAAAAAATGATTTTATGACGATATCACGCTCATTTTGGCTATTTATTTGATTATGATTTATAATAGCGCGCTCAGGTTCCCTCTACCCTGATGTAAAAAAAGGCCGCTTTATGACTATCAGTACTGTTTTGACAACCCCCATTGAACCCATTCGTTATAGCCGTGCTCTATTTTGGCTTGTCAGCTTGCATATCTTTATCATCGCTATTAGTAACTACTTGGTGCAGATACCTGTTGAGCTGTTTGGTTTTATCACTACATGGGGCGCCGTTACCTTTCCTTTTATCTTTTTAATTACTGATTTGACCGTGCGTATCTTTGGTCAAAATCTCGCTAGACGCATTATCTTCTTTGCTATGCTGCCTGCGCTGGTGATTTCTTATTATTTTTCAGTGGTGTTTTCAAATGGTCAGTTTGTTGGCCATGAACATCTGCTAGATTTTAATCTATTTGTCTTTCGCATTGTTCTTGCAAGCTTTAGCGCTTATGTCGTCGGCCAGCTGTTAGATATCCAAGTGTTTAATAGGTTACGCCGCCTGAGTATTTGGTGGATTGCGCCCTTAGTATCGACGTTTATTGGTAATCTGGTCGATAGCTTTTGCTTTTTTGCTATCGCCTTTTATAA
>NZ_LNUO01000203.1:0-4511 GCF_001462175.1 Psychrobacter sp. ENNN9_III | reverse complement strand
TCATCCGCCCTTGGGCCGTAATAGCTGGCGTTTTGGTGCGCTGAGTGCTGCTGAGCTGTTGCCAAAGCTGCAGCGCCACTTAATCAAGCAAGACGTTCAGACCAACTGGCAACTGGTTTGGCTAAACAATGCTGGACGACCAGTGATTGGCTTGCTACCAAAAGTAAGCTGGTCTGTATACGCTACTCATAACCAAATCTCTCATACAAAGTTGCCTACCTATAAAGTAATAAAACACTGCCGCAGTGATAAGAATGCTGTTACGACAGCATATATGAATTATATCAAGTGGCAAGACGAGTTGATTGCTTATAGTCAAGCTTATGAGGCTAATAACACCGTCTCAAACTCTCTAAACACACTCTATGAGAAGCCAAATTATCATCACGGTTTAATAGGTTTTATTGGTTATGATATTGCCGCTCATGAGCTGAGTCCAGCGGCTAATATTAAGCTGGCAGCGCAGCCTTGTGCGGTATTGGGGCACTATGACATGTATCTGACGCCCTGCGATAGTGGTCGTGGCTGGGCGCTGCGTACTGTAGGGCTACATACACCATCAGATGAGACAGACCCAGCGCTTGGCTTGCTGATATCCTGCTTAGACTCACTAGAACAACAGCTATCTAAAACAACAAATAACATTGCAAAAACGCCTGCGCCATTACACCTACAGCCGCGCTGGCACCAACATGACTATCAAGCAGCTTTTGATAAAACCCAATACTATCTACAGCAAGGCGACTGTTATCAGATCAACCTGACTCAAGAATGGATAGGATATCTGGCGAGCGCTAGAGAGAATGCATTTACTCAGTCCACAAGCCTGATCGCTTATTTGCCAGTGCTCCATCAAAACACCCAAGCGCCCTTTGCAGGTACTTACAAACCCAGCCGCTTGATGACGATAGGTTTGATAATAGCAACAATGACCGTGATGCTCGTGACCTTCATAGCGTTAACCCTCAATTTGAACTACTAAGCTGCTCGCCTGAGCTATTTTTTACCTTTACCAAAGAACCTAATAGCGGCAAACATCATATCATCACCAAACCCATCAAAGGCACCATGCCGCGCAGCACCAACCGCGAACAAGATAACGCCTATAAGCAGCAGTTGATCGACAGTGAAAAGGATCGCGCCGAAAACGTCATGATTGTCGACTTATTGCGTAACGACTTGGGCAAATATGCCAAAATTGGTAGCGTTAAAGTACCCAAACTGTTTGCTATCGAGAGCTTTAGCAATGTCCATCATATGGTCAGCACCATCCGCGCCGAGCTAAAAGACGATGCCCATCCATTAGCCGTATTGTTTGGTAGTCTGCCAGCAGGCTCGATCACTGGCACGCCAAAAAAGCGCGCTGTCGAAATCATTTCTGAGTTAGAGCAAGCACCGCGTGGCGCCTATTGTGGCACCATGGGCTATATGAATTTTGATGGAAGTGGGCAGTGGAATGTACTCATTCGTACGTTGCAGGCTAATAGCTTAGCAAATGCCGAGACAGAGGTCAGCTTATGGGCAGGTGGCGGTATTACTGTCGCCTCTAACTCTAAAGAGGAATATCAAGAGTGTCTCGATAAAGTGGGCAATCTATTAAACGTATTAAACCAACCAGACATCATATAAAGGTTTTCCCAATACTTTATGTAAAACTCATATAGCGGAACACTTTATTATCGATTGGTCATTTAACATTGCCCTGATAAAAACTTAGCCCATATTTGAGATAGACTCATTATCTGTACTGGTCGTTTGCATAGCCGTCAGAGCATCAATCAAGCGCTCATGCTGCGCTTGTGTACCGACCGTGATACGAAGATACTCTTGGATGCGCGGCTTATCAAAATGTCGCACGATAATGCCTTGCTCGCGTAATTTAGCAGCCACTGCGCTTGCGTCCCCATCTTTAGGACGGACAAATACAAAGTTGGCATGCGACGGCAGTACTTGATAGCCAAGCGCTGTTAGCTGAGTCGTCAACGACTTGCGCAGATCAATGACTTGTTGGCGGGTTTGTTCAAAATAATTATTATCCAAAACGCTAGCAGTTGCGCCAGCTTGCGCCAACTTATCTAATGGATAGCTATTAAAGCTGTTTTTCATACGCGTCAACGCTTCGATTAATGACGCATCACCAAAAGCCATTCCGACGCGCAAACCTGCTAATGATCGAGATTTTGAAAAGGTTTGAGTCACCAATATATTGTCAAACTCATTGATTAAGCTCACCGCTGAAACCTGAGTACTAGAGTTGGTATCATCTATACAAGCAAAGTCAATATAAGCTTCATCAATGACTATCACCGAATTGGAGTGCTCGCTTGCAAGTTTACGAATATCGGCAAGCGATAACAGCAGTCCTGTCGGTGCATTGGGGTTGGCAATAATGATACCGCTACAAGGTTGGCGGTAAGCATCGGGATCGATACTAAAATCATCCTCCAATGCAATCTGTACCAGCTCTATACCGAAAGTCTGCGCATAGACAGGATAGAAGCTATAGCTGATGTCTGGTGCTAAGACAGGTCGCTCTTTGAGAAAAAAGCTGGCAAATACTAAAGCGAGAACTTCGTCTGAGCCATTACCGACAAATACCTCGTTTATATCAAGATTATATAACTCGGCTAATGCCGTACGCAGATCATCAGATTCAGGAGCTGGATACAGACGTAAATCGTAAGCCTGCTGCTCTAAGACGTTAGCAATGGCCTCCCCTACCTTCGGTGATGGCGGAAATGGATTTTCGTTGGTGTTCAGTTTACACAAATTAGCATGCTGGGGCTGCTCACCAGGGACGTAAGGTGACAAGTTACGTGCTTTGGACGACCAAAGTCTGGTATCAACTTTTTGTTCACTCATAAGTTATCCTACTCATAGCTAAAAGGGTTGCAAGACCTAAAATGACAGTAATAATAATGTTTTGACGATATCTTATTAAATTCTAATTACAGTAATAATAATGTTTTGACGATATCTTATTAAATTCTATACAGCCTCAGTTATAACCACTATATATTTCTGATAAAGGGTTCTTTATATCCGCTATTCTGTCTATATAACGTCTATGTATAGGTATTTTACTGGTAACGATATCGAGCTGAGCGTGCATGAGCTTCCAAATCTTCGTGCTGCGCTAAAAATGTCAGCGGTCTCAGCCAGTGGCTTACTACCGTCCTTACTACAGTAAATGATAGATGATTTCTTTTGAAAGTCATAGACACCGAGCGGCGAAGAAAAACGCGCAGTCCCTGAGGTTGGTAGCACATGATTGGGTCCCGCGCAGTAGTCACCGATTGCCTCAGGCGTATGACGTCCCATAAAGATAGCACCCGCATGACGAATATCCTCAAGTAGTGCATCAGGGTCATCAACAGACAGCTCTAAATGCTCAGGTGCAATGCGATTGATCAAAGCCATACCCTCGCTTCTGTCTTTGACTAGGATAAGGGCACCACGATTTTGTAATGAGTCGCGAGCGATATCTGCTTTTGGCAATTTTGCTAAAGCGTTTTCAATCTCTGTAGCGACTTGTGCCAACTGCTCGCTACTTGTCGTCACAAAAATCGCTTGAGCAATACAGTCATGCTCCGCTTGGGACAACAAATCCATGGCTAACCAATCGGCACGGTCTTGGGCTTGCCCTTCTGCATACACCAGCACTTCAGATGGACCAGCTATCATATCGATACCTACCTGCCCAAATACGGCTCGTTTGGCGGCTGCCACATATTTATTGCCAGGGCCAGTGATTTTGTCTACCGCTGGAATAGTTTTGGTACCATATGCTAACGCTGCCACGGCCTGAGCGCCACCAATCGTAAACACGCGATCGACTTGAGCCAAATGCGCGGCTGCCAATACTAAGGGGTTTAGTACGCCATTGGGGGCTGGTACAACCATGATAACTTCTGTGACGCCAGCGACTTTTGCAGGAATAGCATTCATCAGTACAGAAGATGGATAAGATGCGAGCCCGCCTGGTACATAAATACCCACACGATCAAGTGGCGTCACTTTCTGTCCTAGGCGATTTCCCAACTCATCCTCATATTGCCATGTCTCTTGAACTTGGCGTTTATGAAATGTCTGCACACGCGTCGCCGCTGTAGTCAATGCCGTCTTTACTTTTCCATCTAAATTGTCAAAAGCTTCAGCGAGTGATTGTTTAGACAGTTCTAACTCTTGTATCGTCGTTGCTGGATGCTGATCAAACTTTTGGGTCAATGCTAGCACTACGTTATCACCATCATGACGTACTTGAGTAATAATATCATCGACAGTCTTTAACAGATCAACATCGTTGACTGTCTCAAATGCCAGCAGATCCTTCAATTGCTGTTCAAAATCGGTATCTTGAGTACTTAACTGACGCATGATTTAATCCTATGTTTAAGCCAAAAAGACGGCTGGAAAAACAAAAACTATGAAAACAATCAAATCATAATAATAGCTTTTACTAAATGAACTATCATTATCTTCAATAAATGATATTTGGATTTTTTCTTAGT
>NZ_LNUO01000202.1:0-4269 GCF_001462175.1 Psychrobacter sp. ENNN9_III | reverse complement strand
GACCTTTAAGATAAAGGTCTTTTTAAAATATTAACTAAGCATATTAACTAGTCGGCTCTTATTTAAGCTCAACTGTCGCGCCATTTTCGATATTGGCGTAAACTTCTAATACGTCCCAGTTGGTTAGACGTACACAACCCGCTGATGCTTGGCGACTGATACCTTCAGGTTTGGGCGAACCGTGAATGCCATAAGAAGGCTTTGATAAACCCATCCAGACGACGCCAACAGGGTTATTTGGCCCTGGTGGTAACATATGTACTTTCTTATCGCTGCCTTCACCGACAGTGGCTTTATACCATGGCATCTTAACTCTATTAATGATCTTAAAGGTGCCTTGTGGCGAAGGAGTGGCAGCACTACCAATCGTCGTTGGATAAGTAGCAACCAGCTTATCACCATTATAAGCATATAGTGTTTTGCTCGCTTTATCGGCAACCACGCGATTGATACGCTCGTTGAGCGGCTTGCGTGTATTTAGTACAGTAATAGTTTCGCCCGCTTGATAGTTTTTATTTTTATTCAACTTATCAAGATAGCGTATGTCCATATGGAAGCGCTCGGCAAGCATCTCTTTAATATCTTGATAATATAACCCTTTTACTTTTGACTTTGCTTCTGAGCCTGAAGGCGTGGTCAAAAAGTTGGTTTTGATATCATCATCAGTCAACGTGTAAGTGACTAGAACAGGCTTATTGGCAGGGATATTTTTAGTTAGCGCATCCCACGTTTTTTGATCCATCGTGCCAGTCGCTGGCAAACCTTTCATCGTTTGAAAGTTGATTAACGCCTTTTTACTATTCATGCCCCAGCCACCATCGATTGGACCAGGAGAAGCGTGGTTCCAGTCAAGCAATGCTTGCATCTTAATAGTCATCGCTGAATTGACTTTCATGTTCGGCGACCACGTAGCGTTATTTACTTGCTTAGCATAGTTTGACAAGTTGAGCGTGGTATATCTTTTACCATCTTTGTCTTCGATGTTTTTGATCGCAGGATCATTATTGAAGTCTAGACTCTTTTCGTACTGAGGCATCTCAAAAGTTGAAGGATCTGTTGCATCCATAGATGAGATATCGCTCGGAGCTGCTACCGCCTGACCTTCACTAATATCATCGGTACGATCAGATTGCTCGTCCTTACGTGTCAGCTCGGCTGCGCTCATGTTGTCCGCAGCGACTGGCTCGCTTGTTGATTGTGCTTTATTTTTTTGTTTAGTATCGATCAGATCACCCATGCTATCAGTAGTCTGAGGCTGGATGTTCGGCGTAGCAACTGAGTTATTTTTATCAATTGAAGTGCTACGACTCTCTTGTACATCAAGACTTGCTAGTACAGCAATGTCAGGTAATTTGTCAGCTGTGCGTACTGGCATCGTGCGCGTATCATTATTGGTAGCAGCAAGAGCATTGAGACTCATACCAGCGCTAATAACAGCGATAGACATAGAGGTAATAAGAGGTTTTATTTTCATCATATTTGACCACAGTAGGTTATTACAATGGAGCTATTATGCGCACAATTAAGATTCTAAGCAAACTTTTGATACATCTTTTTGTGCCTGTAGAGTGCTAAGCGTCAACAGCTGACGTATGACCTACAATATAGTTATATTTGGCTGATATTTTAGCTGGCATGTTGCTCAAACTGTTTGACCAGTAAGTTTTAAGTAATATTGTTGTCCCATAAAAAAATCTTAAAAAATGAATAAATGCTGATTAGTTATTAAATAATCCTTAATTAATGCGATTACTATAAATAGCTGTAAACTCTTATTTTGAGGTTTTATTAAAGTAAGGTTTATAGTCATTGGCGCTATATGGTGTTTACGTCTATAATGCATGCAAAGCGTTTTATTTAATCCACTATCATGTGACTAATAAGCATGTAATCAACAAGGTGCGATATGTCAGAACACCAAACTATGAGTGCAGAAGAATTTCAAAATCAATATTCTGATGATCAAGAGTCTCAAGATTTTGAGCAAGATCTACAAGATAGATTAGACACAAATGAGACGAGTCTAATCACTGAGGACAATCAGTTTGCAAACTTACATGGCGAGCTTGAAGAGGCGCGTGAACAGCTACTGAGCATACGTGATTTTATTCGTTTTTCAGTCACTCAGTTACGTAATTATGATGTAGTTGTGGCACAAGGTACTACTGACGAGTTTGCTGAAGCATCAGCGATAGTTTTGCATTCTTTATCTTTGGATTGGGCAGCCAATGAGCAGATACTAGATTGTCGTTTGACAATGTCAGAAAAGCAGCTGGTACTAAGCTTACTAGAAGAGCGTATTGCCGAACGTAAACCGCTGAGCTACCTTATTAATTTGGCTTATTTTTGTGATCTGCCTTTTTATGTCGATGAACGCGTTCTTATTCCGCGCTCGCCTATAGCGGAGTTGATTCGCCAGCAGTTTCATCCATACTTTGATGTCAATGAGCTTGCCAAGCCACTAGGTGCCACCATTAACGGTCAACCAGCTGTGTTTTATGATCATGGGCTTGATATGAAGCAATTATCACAACCAGAGCGCATTTTAGATCTATGCACTGGTTCTGGTTGTATTGCCATTGCACTTGCGACACGTTTCGTTGATGCCCTAGTCGATGCGGTCGATATTGATAAGGGAGCGTTAGAGGTGGCGATGGTCAACGTTGATCATCACGATCTTGGTCATCAAGTCAACGTGATTGAATCAGATCTATTTGCGAAGATTCCAGCTGAAAATCAATATGAGCTTATTGTGACCAATCCTCCTTATGTTGATGCTGCTATCATGGCCGACTTGCCACCTGAGTTTTTGTATGAGCCTGAGCATGCACTGGCTGCTGGACAAGATGGATTGGATTTGGTGCATCGTATTTTATTTGAAGCGCCAGAATATCTAAGTCCTGAAGGCTTGTTAGTGTGTGAAGTGGGTGATGTTAGTGTGTGAAGTGGGTGATAGTGAGTGGGCGCTCAGACAAGCTTATCCAGACATTCAGTTTGATTGGCTAAAGTTTGCGCTCGGTGGTCATGGTATTTTTGCGATTACTTTTGATGAGCTGATGGCGCATCATGAATTGTTCGCGCATTACGTACAGTTGTTAGATAACAGTCAGTAATGAGTCAGCGCTTTTGATCCATTAGTAAGTACATATAAACAGATTTTTATTGGTTTAGGGATAGATATGGCAGGTAATAGTATTGGTCAGGTTTTTACCGTCACCACTTGCGGTGAGTCGCATGGCGTAGGTTTGTTGGCTATCGTTGATGGCATACCTCCAGGTTTAGCATTATCTGCAGAAGATTTACAGGTAGATTTAGACCGCCGCAAGCCAGGTACCTCTAAGTATTCAACCCAGCGCCGTGAGTCTGATGAAGTTGAGATTATCTCTGGTGTATTTGAAGGTAGAACCACTGGTACCTCTATCGGTCTGCTGATTCGTAATACCAATCAAAAATCAAAAGACTATAGTGAGATTAAAGATACTTTTCGTCCAGGACATGCCGACTATACTTATAGTATGAAGTATGGCTTTCGCGACTATCGCGGCGGCGGTCGCTCGTCAGCCCGTGAGACGGCGATGCGGGTCGCTGCCGGTGCTATCGCTAAGAAATATTTGCAAGAGCGCTTGGGTGTACAAATTCATGGTCATGTAACTCAAATCGGTAATGAGTATAGCAACGTCACAGACCCTAGCCAAATCGATTGGGAGTTTGTAAATAGCAATCCGTTTTTCTGTGCCGATAAAGAAGCTATTGGTCGCTTTGAGACATTGATAGACAACCTACGCCGAGAAGGTACTAGCTGTGGCGCACGCTTAGAAGTTATTGCCAGTGACGTACCAGTGGGACTTGGCGAACCCGTATTTGATCGCTTAGACGCTGATATTGCCCACGCAATGATGAGCATCAATGCGGTAAAAGGGGTAGAGATTGGTGATGGTATGGCGGTAGCTGGACAGTTTGGGCATAGCTCTCGTGATGAGCTGACCCCAGATGGCTTCACTGCCAATCATGCTGGCGGTATCTTAGGTGGTATCTCGTCGGGTCAGAATATCAGCGTCAGTATCGCCCTTAAACCGACCTCTAGCATTACTACCCCTGGTAAGAGTATAAATACAGACGGTGAAGCAATCGATATGCTAACCAAAGGTCGTCATGATCCTTGCGTTGGAGTACGTGCCACACCTATCGCTGAGGCTATGCTAGCAATCGTCTTGCTCGATCATTATCTGCGCCATCGTGGTCAAAACGCAGATGTTAAACCGCCGGTAG
>NZ_LNUO01000201.1:0-5815 GCF_001462175.1 Psychrobacter sp. ENNN9_III | reverse complement strand
CCAACTAATAGTCGGGTGACGCTTTTTTATTTCTGCTTCGAGCTTCAAGCACATGGCTTATTTGACATGTGTTCGATAGACCAAGCTATTTGATAATATTCTATTGACCAAATACTTTCATACGCTCTTCAACAGGCTTGAACTCTTTATCGCCTGCTGGCTGCTCGATAGCACCGAATACCATCTGTGCATTCAATTCCCAGTCATCAGCGATATTCCAAGTATCGGCAACTTGCTGATCGATTACTGGATTATAATGTTGCAAGTTTGCACCAACATCGATGCTCGCCAATGCGGTCCAAATCACATACTGATGCATGGCGTTGGTTTGGTGTGCCCAAATCGGGAATTTGTCCGCATATAAAGGAGCCGCTTCTTGCATGTTTCTGACCACGCCTTTGTCTTCAAAGAACAATATCGTACCAGCTCCAGCTTTAAAGCCTCCTATTTTATCTTTCGTACCTTGGAACTTCTCATCATCACCAACGATAACCTTCAAGGTCTCTTCAGTGATATCCCAAAGCTTTTGATGATCATCACCGAATAGCACAACAATACGCGTCGATTGCGAGTTAAATGATGATGGCGTGTGCAAAATAGCATGCTCAACCAAGTTGACAATTTCATCATTAGATACGGGTAAATGATTGCTCAACGCATAGATAGAACGACGTTTTTCAACCAATTGTTGTAGATCTTTTAGGTCTGACATAGATTTTCTCCAAATTATAGATAGATGTGAAAATGTAGAATTAAGTAAGGTCAATCAGTAGTTTTAACCATACTACTCAATAATTTATTTATTATAAGATAGTACAGAAACTATCCACAAACTTCTTTTGTAAAAAAACTTAATAATAAATAATTACTGAAAAGATACATTAATAAATAAGCATTTGCTAATTACCCCTGAAAGCCTTCAGGTAATACTGGTGCTTCTAGACGCTTCATATCAGAATCTACATCACCAAATCGTTCATGACCATTGTTCCAGTCAATAATTGATTGCTCAATCTCAGCTTTGTTGTCTGCGACAAAGTTCCACCATAGTAGCACTTGGTTATTCAGAGGCTCACCACCGATGAACATCACGCGCGTACCTTTTTTAGCGACAAGCTTCATGCTTTTGTTATTGCCGACATCGGTATCATGAAAGCGCAGTAGCTGATCTTGCGGACAGACTTTGCCCTCAGACTCAATCTCCCCTTCTGTGACTAAGATACCGTATTCGAAACTTGGCTCCAAGTTGAGCGTGACTTCACCGTCTTCAATGAAATAGGCATCGATACCGACCATTTTAGAGTACTGTATCGTAGGCGCTTCGTAGCGCTTCCCTGTTACGCTGGTATAGCTACCCGTCATCAGTATCATCTCCACACTATTCTCGCGCCACGTTGGTAGCTCTGGATAATGATGGAAACCTGGCTCAATCTCTTGATCAGTAGGCAATGCAATCCACAACTGTACCATGCTCAGCGCGTGTGCCGCATCTGGCGAACCGCCTGTATCTGGAAAGACACTTTGCTCAGTATGGCTGATGCCGCGATTAAGGCCTGTGCCCGCAGTCATGACGTTGACTTGTTTTTTGGTAATAACTTGCTCGTTACCCAAACTGTCTTTGTGTAGCACTTCGCCATTTAACATCCAGCTAAAGGTCTGCAAATTAGTATGCGGATGACGGCCGACTTGCATACCTGATTCATCTTCACCAAATTCAGCAGGACCTGCGTGATCTAAAAAGCACCATGGTCCAATAGGCTTTTTACCTTTGTTCGGTAAAAGACGGGCAATTGGAATACCGCCAACATCGGCTAAACGTGGTTCTAGGATATCGATACTCATGGTTCAGCTCTCCTTACTTGTTTTTTATGACTGTACTCTATGATAATAAAGCTCATGTAAAACTACATAGGTACTTCCATTAGTAGTACTTTAGCGTCTTCTTCTACATCCATTGTGAAGTTCTTAGTATCCCAAACACCAAGGCCATCACGAGTATCTAGAGTGTTACCGTTTACCGTTACTTTACCGCTGATGACGAATATATAGACACCGTTATCGGCATCGTTTAGCTGATAGGTCTGAGTGACGCCTTTGTCAAAATCACCCATGCTAAACCAAGCATTTTGATGAATCCACACGCCAGCATCGTCAGCATTTGGTGACAGCACTTGATTAAACTCATTTGGTTGCATGAAGTCATCCATGCGTACTTGCTGATAACGAGGCTCTACATTCATTTTATTCGGGATAACCCAAATCTGTAAAAACTTAACCGCTTCTTCATTGTCAGCATTCATCTCACTGTGTGTGATACCAGTACCAGCTGACATGACTTGAATTTCACCTGTTTCAATGATGCCATTGTTGCCAATGTTATCGCCATGACCGAGCTTACCAGATAATGGAACACTGATAATTTCCATATCGCGGTGTGAGTGCTTACCAAAACCTTGACCACCGATTACGAAGTCATCATTAATTACGCGTAGTGCACCAAAGCCCATACGCTCTGGGTTGTGATAATTTGCAAAGCTAAAGGTATGACGGCTTTTGAGCCAGCTATGGTCTGCATCGCCACGAGAGTCTGCTGCATGATAGATAGTTTTCATAATTTATCCTTATTAATCGATGAGTTAAACAAGTTTGAAAAACTATGGTTAATGAACTTGTCTAAACAATGGTGTTATTGTAATTGTTGTTATAGAAGAGATAAACATGGTAAACAGCAAATGACTATTCTTATTTTTAGAACAATACCCAAGTAATATAAAGCTAACAGAACGTTAACCATTAACTGTTAGCATGTTGAAGCTACGGTTTAAAGCACAACTTACTATTAATGTTCTATCATTTATAATAAAAGGAAACATACTATGTCTGACAAACAAACATTAGACTATGACGTTATCAATAACACAGATAAGAAGCGTTTTGAGATTCATCTCGATGATCAAATGGCCCTCGAAGACTATGAATTTTTTACCACCAGTCAAGGTGAAAAAGGTATTGAGTATAAGCATACCGAAGTGCCTAAGTCATTAGGCGGTCAAGGTATCGCAGGGTATCTAGTCAAATATATCTTAGATGATGCAGCAGCTAAAGGTCTACGTGTTAAGCCAACTTGTCCTTATGTGAAGTCTTATATCGACAAGCATTCTGAGTATCAAGATAACTCTGTCTTTCATAACGCTACGCCGTAACTCACATTTTGAACAACGTGTTTTAAAAACAAAAAAACGCCCTGCTAAAAAGCATAGCGTTTTTGATTTAACAATAAACCATTAATTTTTTTAGAAACTTTTATTTTTAATGGTTTGCTCATTAAAAATTAGACCGTAGTGATTTAATAGCCCTACTTTAACAAATAATAAATCAATAAAGCGATTTAAAAATACAGAAAGTCTTAACCGATATTTTGTAAAAATTCTTTATCTCTAGCCAAAAATGACAGATAGAGCACCGGCAGCACAAACAAACCCACTGCCCAATAGCTCAACTTAACATACAGAATAGCGCCTAATAACGCACCAATCACAAAGCTTATAACCAGTGCTGAGCTATGCCCTAGCTTTTTGGCATTTTCAGACGTTCTATTTGATAAGTAGTCCGATAGACCTATTCCTAACTGCGTGGTATTACCTGTCATCAGTACCGTTGGACTCATATGCTTGATGACTGTTTTGCTTGCAGTATTACGAATCGCTAAAGCCGTTAAACCTAAGCCACCAGTTACTGCAACGGTAATACCACCTGCATCAATAAAGGGTTGAAAAGACAAGCCTGCAATCATAAATGCGGTCAAGAATGCCGCTTCAGCCAAGAATAAATGACTCAGTATCAGCTGCTGTTTTTTGCTTTTATCTATGTATATCTTCGTTACTACTACCGTCAAAATAAACAATGGTACAGATGCAAGCTTAATCCATAGCCCATCTTCGCCTTTCACTAAGCCGCTACCTGCTAGTACTAAGTTGCCAGTCACATGAGCAGTAAAAAACCCAAATAAGGTAATAAAACCAATGGTATCAATAGCGCCACCAACCACCGTCAATAACACAGGCGCTTGATAACGTTGCCAAAAGCTTGGTGAATTATTATTTTGGGCGCCACTTTTATCGTTATTAGATGCAGTGTTATGCACTGGCATTTCCGGCAAACACGACAAACTTGCGATTAATTGTTTCTTTGCGCAGGCTTCCGATGATTAGGGCTATATTCGTCGATGTGTTCATAATGATGAAGACCTCTTCTTTACCATACGTTAATTGATTTGACAGTGTTTAGCTTGGCGTTGCTTAGTGTAACGTTCTTGTTCTAGGTGCATGATCTTTATCGACTGAGTAAGCGCCTGGACCATGAGCAAATATCATCAGAAAACCACCGGCCATTGCGATGTTTTTCATAAATGGGTTCATTTGTGATTCATCATTCCAAAATTGATGGAAAAGAAGTGCAGAAACGATGTTGAAACCGACAAACAGCAATGATATTAAACGTGCTTTAAAGCCAATTAGAATAGCAATACCGCCTAATAGCTCAAGTGCAATCACTAATGGCAGTAGAATACTTGGTACGCCTACAGACTCCATATAGCCAGCTGTGGCAGCGTAACCTGTAATCTTGCTAAACCCCGAAAAAATAAAAATCATTGATATGAATAGGCGACCAATAGGAGCACTCAAATCTTGTAACTTATCCATCAATACTCTCCATAAATTTATAAATACATATTTACGAATGTAGATATATTTGGTCTTTTTCTTTTGATTGTTCAGTAAGCTTATTGTATGTGTTGATTAGATTTAGATAAACAGCACTAATTACAAATGTCTGTTCTCATTTAGAGAACAATTAATAATTAAAAAATTACTTAAGCGGAGTTTATTTATAGACGTATTTATAACACCTCAAAAAGTACAAAAAATAACGGAAATACACATTTTTTGATACTGTTTGGCATCAGACACAGTCTTTTTTTGCTAAACTTATCAATTCAATGCGTAAGCTACGCTTAATAAGCACGCTTCCAAATAAAATCAGTCTTTGAACTGATGATTAAAAAAGGTGGTATATTCGCTCGACACTGTACTTGCCTATACGTACTTACTTAAATAAAAAGGATGACTTATAATGACTTTAAAATCTATCAAACAAGCGAATCGTGCTATGACTTTTGCAGCCATCAGTGCGCTTGGTATGCTTAGCACTTTGGGTCATGCAGCGACTTACGAGCTTGATCCCAAACATACCGCAGTACGCTTTTTTGTCGATCACTTTGGCACTACGACCAACAGCGGCGGCTTTCATAATCTATCGGGTACTCTTGAGTACGCACCTGAAGAGCAAAAAGGCTTTATAGGTATTACTATCCCTATGGGCAGCTTAAGCACAGGCCTCAAAGTCTTTGATGGGCATCTAAAGTCTGCTGACTTTTTCAATGTAAAAGAATATCCAACGGCTTATTTTAAATCTACTGAATGGCAGTTTGATGGCAATAAAGTTAAGGCCGTCAAAGGTGACTTAACCTTACTTGATGAGACTCATCCTGTGACTTTAACAGCCACTAAATTTAACTGCTACGATAGTCCTTTGTTAGAAGCAGAAGCTTGTGGTGGTGATTTTGAAACCACTATCGACAGAACCAAATGGGGTATCGATACCTATACAGACGGCGGTATGATGAAAGATGTCAAGCTGGTCATTCAGGTAGAAGGCAGTAAACAAGCAGATCTTAAGTAAGTAGACCTTAAACAACAATGGCTCGTCCACTTAAGACAATCTGTACTACAATGAAGCTGGGGTTTTTAACACC
>NZ_LNUO01000200.1:0-14648 GCF_001462175.1 Psychrobacter sp. ENNN9_III | reverse complement strand
TCCGATTTGGATGCTTTTTTATTGGCGACACTTTTTGAAGTTAAATAGATAAATATTATTAGCTGCTATCACCTACTCTATCGACCCTTCAAACTGCAAGCTTAATCCTGTCTGGCGCACCGTTGGTGTGGCCAAAGCTTGTGTAAATGCGCTCTCTGTGCTGAATATCGACACCTGCTTTTTTGCTCTCGTTACCGCTGTATAGATCAACTCTTGGCTAAGCAGACGGGCATTATGATCGTCAAAGCTAATGGCGACATGCTCAAACTCAGAACCTTGTGACTTATGAATCGTCATTGCATAAGCCGTCGCAACCATCTCATCACTGAGCATATTTACTGAGATACCTTGTGTCTTATTCTCAAAAAACACCTGTAAACGCCCGCCTTCAGTTTGTAGGCAAATACCAATATCACCGTTAAACAAACCAAGCTCATAATTGTTCTGCAATATCATGACAGGTCGACCGTGGTACCAAAGAGATTTGGATAAGGGTAGTTTTAATTGATTGCGATGCTGCTCACCTAGGTAGCGATTAATAGAATGATCCCCGCAGCGTCCATAATGTCCAGCAGTGAGTACTCTAAATTGATTAAGTAGTGAAATTAGTTCATCGTAAATTGCGATATACTCTGCCATTGGCATGGATTTGGTGATTTTTATCCTTGTTAAAGTCTTATTGGTCTGATTTATATATAATTTATAACATTCGAGTATTTTTGAATAGAACTTATAATTGTTTAGGCTATTTTTTATAGTATTATCTTTATTATTTATATCATTTTCTATTTGCGTTGAGGGTGTATGAGTCAGATGATAGAAGTCTAAAGTCTCATCCTCACGCATTAGCTGCCAAACGGTTGTCATACTACTCTCTACCTCGCTGGCATCTTGATTGATTAGCTTTGCAAGCTTACCGATACCGGACTCCGCTGTGAAGCGGCGACTAACCTCTAAACGCTGGTGTACATCTTGTAACGCTGGTATGCGGCATAAGTCCGCCAGCACTGCCCCAGCGTCTACTGCCGCTAGCTGATTAGCATCTCCTAATAAAATTAACCGAGCTTTTGGCTTGACTGCACTGACCAAATAGTTGGCTAACTCCACGCCAAGCATAGAAGCTTCATCTACGATGACAATGTCTTCGCTTAATTGATTGTCTTTATGATAGCGAGGCTGTCCACCCTGCCCAATACCTAACAACCTATGGATGGTCTTAGCCTCTGGCAGCTGCATGGCTACACCTGCATGTTGTAATGCGTCCTGTAAGGATTCCTGCATACGCTGAGCTGCTTTACCCGTTGGGGCAGCTAGGGCAAGGTTTACGCTATTGGTGGATACCTCCCCTACTTTGTCTTCTATTTCGCCCTCTGACTGTGCTTGATGGAGCGCCATTACTAGCTGAGCGACGGTAAACGTCTTCCCCGTACCTGGCCCACCAGTAATTATACTAAACGCTGAGCGATTGGCCATATGAATGGCATCTTGTTGCTCGGTGTTCAAAAGTGGATTTGATGCAATCGGTAAAGTATCAACGGTCTGATTCTTAATACGAATGATGTGGCGCGCGAGTGCATACTCTGCCTGCCATGTACGATGTAGCCATAGAGTTAGTACTAGTTTTTGTTTATCAAACTGCGTGTTTTCTTTTACTTGAAAAACGATCGGGCTATCGTTGTGATTATTGCTGTGTTTACTGAAGTCATTCAGACTATCTTGAATTAATGGATGCTCTTTCAAAGTTCGTATGAATTTGCTTAGGCTATTTATTGATGACACCTCTATGTCAGCAGCTGCGATTGTTCTCAAATACTGATAAAGTTCAGTCGCTGCCCTATAGCGTTGCTGTAGAATTTGCTGCTCGTATTGCGTTAGTGTCGACTGTAGTAACGCAGCATTCCATAAAGCGTGCTCATTGCTCATAAGCGAATCAATATCAACTACCTGACCCAAGATGCCTTCAGCTTGACTCAATAGTGGTTGTAATAGCGGTTGTATTAGCTGCTGTTGCCAACTTAAAAGCTCAGTATAGCTCTCAGAGCCTAACTTCAAGTCTGCTTGGCTGTCATCGTCTGTGAGAATGACGACGGTATGACCCTCTTCTAAGCGCTGTATAAGCACCTCAAAGATAGCCTCAAACAACCAATCCTGTGTGGCAGGGTTTATATCACTTTCATCAAGTCGCAATTGAGCTTGATAGGCTGCCTGCGTCTGCCCTCTTCGTTGCAATAAATACTGGCTAATGGTAGTCGCCCAACTACTGCCAATATCGATAGCGCCTTGATTTTGGCCACTGCTCGCTACTTGCTGTGTAATGTTTGTAGATTTATCTGTTGACTCAGTTGTTGATTTACTCATTATTCATCCATTTTTATCATTATTTTATAATCGTACTATAGTTTATGCTAAAAAAAATTGACGCACTCTATCCCACGTGCTGCTGGTATTAATTTCTCTTGCGTGCTGTGCCTACGCAGCTCGATGCCGCGCGAAATTAATACCAGCAGCACTGTACCTATTCTAAAGGGTGTTAACTATATGCTTTAGGAGTGCCAAACATCTCATCAAGCGCTTGGATACGGCCATAGCTATTAACGTTGCTGTCGATATGTTCAACATTATCGTTCTGACTATTTTGTGTATCGATACCGCGTAGGAATAGGTACTCTACCGCGCCTAGATACTGCTCTTCATTGCCTTCATAATCATGTAAGCGTAACCGTAAAAAACGATGTAACGCGACTTGATAGATGGCTGCTTGTAGCCAATAACCAGCTTTATTCATAGCGGCGCTTAAGCTTTTATAATTATAATTACTTAGGCTATTTCCTAGATAATTACTTTTATAGTCCACCACATAAAACTTGCCCGCGTACTCATAAACCAGATCAATCTCACCGCGCAAATAGCGATAGATATGATCAGAGTACTGCGCTGTTAACTCTATATGCTTATCAGGATCGTCAGGTAGGTGCTGCTTAAAGACCTCGTTAATACGTTCAGGGGTAAAGTCATCAGCCAGTCCCATATTGAAGCTCAGCTCGGCAATACGTTGTTTGGGCGAGATGGCTTGTAATGGCTGCCCTGAAGCTAACAGTGGCGCTGCTAGTACGTCTGATACCCATGTCATTAGCTCATCATGAGCAACGGCTAATTGACTGTCCTCTTCTATAGGTACTACACTGGCACTTTCATTATCACTTGCGCTTGAGGGTATATCTTGTAGCAGACGCTGTTGGTTGGTTGCACTTGTATAGCTAACTGGTAGCTGGTATTGGCGAATACCTTGATCAATAATCGCCGACCATTTACTGTCATTATTAAAATCTATCTTTTCAAAAACTTCGTGCAAGAATGTACCCGCATTGGCGCCTCTTACAAAACGGAAGCGAATATTATCTGCCGTCATTAAAGCAGAGTTACTCTCGTTACCTTCTGCGTTAGTTATATTTCCAGATGTAGAGGCAGCCGACAAATTCGTACCATCTGTTAAATCTATACCATCTGTTAAATCCACACTATCCGTTAAGTCTAAGTCATCCTCTATACCATCATCAAACACAGCTAAGGCTTTACCTTGCTCACTCAGCTGCCGAGATAGTGCAGTAAAGCTGGTTTTTGCCCAACCCTTAAAGTAGTTTACTCGAATCTGTGCGTAGGCATCTTGGTAATCAATACGTGACATCATATTAGAGGCATCTTGCACTTCATTGTTATCAGTCTTCGCAGCTTTCTCATTAGCTTTGACTATAGTCTCAGCATTGTTTGCAACGGTACTATATTCTAGCCAGCCAATATGATCGTATAGGCGCTCTGGCAGTGTGAACTTGTGATCTTCACAACTTAGCCATTTAAGGCTTGGTTTACGTTCAGCACCCGTTTTGTTAAAGCTATCGGCTAACACCATATACAGCTGCTCACTGGCGCGGGTAAAAGCCACATAGGCTAAGCGCCTAAGCTCTTCGTAATTCTCAGTCGTTTCAAACTGAGCATAGTAATCCGTTGGCGTCTCGCCTTTTGCCGACTTACTATGCGGTTTGCCTTTACTAGCAGATAGGCGACGCTCGGTCTTGTTATTATCGTTAATATTATTGACGTTGTTATCGTTATTAATACTGCTATCAGCACTCTCGTGATCGAATAAAAATAAATTATGTTTACTGCTATCACCAGCTTTTTTACTAGTCCCATCCATACCAATGACATATACCACTGGAAATTCGAGCCCTTTAGACTTATGAATAGTCATCAGCTGGACACCTGACTCAGTCGGCAATGGCTGCTGTTTTGCCCATTCAGGTGTTCGTTTACTATTCATGTTTTTCTTATACCATGCCAGCATCTCATGCTCACCAATATGCATCCCGTACTGAGCTAAGATATCCATTAGATGGCGCAAATCCATAAGATAGCGTGCCCCATCTTCTAATTCTGCAAGACCTACCCAAATGCTTTGATGCTCTGTTGGACGCACTGTACGACTCTCTGTTCTGTAGGCCATTGGGTTATGGCCAAACAAATAATGCAGTGCAGATAAGATGCCATTATGCTGCCACTGGCTTGCCGCTATCTTTATATAATTTTGGAAATCTTGATAACGCTGCTTTAGTGCAGCTTGTTCACCGTCTACATCTGATACTCCAATAGCTTGCTCAGCGCTTAGCTGTTCTATGCTGTCGTCATCCACACTTTGCATGAGTGCTTGCACATCGTTGAGACTTAATTGGTAAAAATGGCTTGTCAACACTCGATTGATAATGTCACGGCGATGCGGGCGTAGCATTGCTTCTAGTAACGCTGCTAGATCAGCGGCTATAGGCGTGTCAAAGACGTTGTTCTCCGCCGTCTCGAGTGTCGGCACGCCAAGCTTAGCGAGCATATCTTCGACTTGCTTTAGATCCTTTTTGGTACGGCCCAATACACCGATATCACTTGGTTTTAATGGTCGTCCCTCTATGGTCTGCTGACTACCGAGAAGTGCGGCAATATGTAAGGCAGTCAGCTCACAAGCGTTGTGCTTAGCTTCTTTGTTATAAGGCAGATGGATGACACTAACTGGGCTATTTGATGCAATGGAAGCGGTTTCAGAAGATAGGCTGACAGTTTGTTCAGCGGTTGATTGCTGCCAAGATAATCGCGACTCCGTATTAACCGCAGTAATATGCTGGTAGTAAATACCCTTACCTAACTGGGCTAACTCATCGACAACGCCTGAACTTGTAGACTCATTCACATCGGTAGCAGGTTTTGTGCGTCCAAACCAGTGATTCAGTGCCGTGATTAAGCGCTCATTTGAACGTCGATTCACGTTCAAGCTCATAATATGCTTATCATCAAACCGTGCTTTCATGGCGTTGTAGTTGGCCACATCACCACCACGGAAACCATAAATCGCCTGTTTAGGATCACCCACCAATAATAAAAAACCGCGACTTCTGTCTTGAACACGAGGGTCTTTATCAGTCGTTCTAGACAAATAAATGCGCTCAATCATACGCGCCTGCTCACCATTGATGTCTTGCGACTCATCAATCAGGGCAATGGGATAATGATGACGAATGTAACGTGCCAGCCGCTGCCCTTGTTTACCGGTTAGCGCTTGATTTAGCCGTACCATCTGTAGAGCAAAAGTCGTCTCGCGGCGCTCTTCTAAGACCGATGGTAGCTTTTGTCTTACCTTTAACGCGATATCACGATTTAGGTTTTCTATAAGGCCATCCAGATACAGCTCAATCTGCGCAGTATAATCATGTAGCGCTTTTAGAGCCTGAATGCTATCAAGATTGATAAAGGTTTGGCGCGCAAGCTCTTTACCTTTATTAAAACCTTTGCCGCCATCGTCTTTACTGAGAAATGCATAAGGCAGTGCATCATAAAACTTTTGGGTTTCCTCATCCAAATGGGTAAAAAATGCCGCGCCGTTTTTTTGAATGGCAATTTGTATATTACCTATATGATCTACTTTAGTAGCAAGACTCGCATTCCAAGTCATCCCTTGCGCTTTGCGATAGTCTTTATCAAAGTACGGCTTTACGTCTGTTAGATCACAATTTTTAAAATCATCTAATGCTTGCTGGTAAGCATTAAAGTCTATTGGCTCGCCCAAATCAACAGGCTCAATAGGTGTGGAGATAAATTGCAAGGACTTCTGCGCCATGTTTAGATGCTCTGCTGGTGTGGTCAGACGATTGGTATGCTGTAATAATTGATATATCTTGGGCTGCTGATAGTACATATAACTATGATGCGCACGTACAGCATCATGAATGATACTCTCTATCACCGTCTGCTCATCATCGCTGATTTGCATACCCTGCTGATGTCCCGTCTCCGCGCTATATTCAGACAACCATTTTTGCGACAGGCTATCTAATGTACCAACAAACAGCTTATCTAACGTCGTCAGTACCAACGCACAGCGCCTGATAGCATCGGCTAGTGGATATTCTTCCGTATGATCCAATAGGTATTCAATCAGATGGCTATTGATAGGATCTGTCACGAGATCAGCCGTTGCTGCCAGCTTGGCTTGCTGCTCTAACCATTGCAAGCGCGCTTGCTTCTGCTCAGGACTCACCTTATTCGTATTTTTATCTTTTTTGGCGTTATCAGTGGATGTTGACTCGGCTTTCTTGGTGCTTTTATTCGTATTGTTAGTCTTAATACCATTAAATTGCGGGTATAAAATTGAATGAGTATTGGTATCAGCTTGCAGTTTATTGAGCCATTGCAGTACTTGATAAAAATCAACCAAGCGCGCATGGATACGTTCACGCATCTCAGCAGCCGCTGCCCGAGTAAAGGTAGTGGCGATGATATGTTCAGGAGCACGTTTGGCTTCAATCAGTAAGCGTAGGACAATGCCCGTCAGCGTCCATGTCTTACCTGTACCCGCTGAAGCTTCTATCAAGTACTTACCAGTTAACGGCACTCGAACTGCAGGCGGTTGCTCAGACTTTTCGGCCACCTTATCAACATCATTAACGCTATCGGTTGCAGTGCTAGCAAAAGTATCCGTTTCATGACTCATACTATTAAAGTCGCTATTAAGACTGCTGCTATCGTTATCATACTGATCCATAAGAAATCACTTGTTCAATGCTTTAAAATAATGCTACAAAAACACAAATTAGTACTGTAAGAGGTCTACATTTGAGAAGATTGTTAAGAAGTTATAAAACCAATAAAACAGGCTCTATAGCGGTTCCAACGCGTTATCCATCATCCCAAACAATGGCTGAGCTAAAGACGGTAAAGCATCGGTAAGCGCACTAAACGCATCTTGGTTTTGTAATATATATTGCCAAAGCTCATGCTGGGCGCAAGTATCATAAATGATATCGCTGTTAAAGCCTGCCCATAACCAGCTGTCAAAGTCACTACGCTTCGGCTGATAGCTTGTATCACTCTTTTCCGCCTCTCTCACCTTATCCAAATAAGTCATCGCATGTACAGGTAACACAGTCATCGGTGTAGTGCTGGCAATCTGTGCAAACTTAACCCATTTAAGCAGCTCTACTAAAGCCGTGTCATAATCTATCGGCGCAAGCGCAAAGGTCGCTTTACCTTTAAACTTTTTATATTCGTCGCTACCTTTACTAAAGCGCCAGATACTTTTGCCATCACCGTCAGCGACTTGTGCCTCATTAGTACGTCGCGACACTTGCCAATAGACATGCGAAAGCCAGAAACGTAATAAATGCTGGGTACGAGCGCTATTAGGTAAGATATTTAGCCAAAGCTTAGGTGAAATTACTGCATCTGCCGTATTAATCTCTAGCGGGACAACTCCCTTGATTTGCAGTTGACCTTGTACATTCATAGCAGGTGCTTGCACACTGACCATTTTTTCCACGCATGGGGTCAATAAGCTTAGGCACTGCTCCGTATTTACATCACTGTTCATACCAGTATTAACATTAATACCTAACGCTGTTAGCTGCTCGGCAAAGTCCTGGCATTGTTGGGTAATCTTTAGCTGTTGATACTGTAAGGTCGATTGACGGGCGACGCCAGCGGGCATGACTCGGTCATATAGCAAACCATTTAAACGCTTCGTTGTCTGCTGACGTTCTTCTGCATTATCACTATTAGTATAGGAGCTTGCGTACAAGTCAGTTAATAGCTGCGCATTCACTGCATAAGCACCCAAGCCTGATAACGCCAACGGCTCCTGATGTACGGTATCTTCTGTTGGCAACACAACATGCACTTGTTGCTCTTTTAAGAAGTGCTTTGCCGGATGACGTACATGATAGTACAAGTACTGCATATCGACCTGCTGAACATCAAAGAGCAACTCACTGTGCTCAGCGGTTAGCTCAATAGGCTGAGTGATGGTAGCAGCAATAGCAGCGTATTCAGCCTTATTAGGTAGCACGACTTTGATAGCATGATGCGGTGTGTCCGTATCAATTTGCGCTTGCAGACGCTCAAATACCTCTTGCCAGACTTTTG
This sequence comes from Psychrobacter sp. ENNN9_III, assembly GCF_001462175.1. Taxonomy (NCBI): domain Bacteria; kingdom Pseudomonadati; phylum Pseudomonadota; class Gammaproteobacteria; order Moraxellales; family Moraxellaceae; genus Psychrobacter; species Psychrobacter sp. ENNN9_III. The sequence continues at coordinate 6,191 of NZ_LNUO01000200.1, read as the reverse complement.
CAGGCGCATGAGTGCTTTTTTGATAGAGCTTTTCGCTTTGCATCGCGCGCGCTAATGACTGTATGAGCTCTTGACCGTCATCCTGCTCATTGTTTCTTTCAACATTATTTTCATAGCTAGAATTGGTAGATAAAGAGTCGGGCTGTACAAACACTTCATCTGCGAATGGTAGCGCTGGATGACGCGTGACAAGCCACTTCTCGATAAGTTCAGGTAGATAACGTTGCAGTTGAGCCGTTAAATCAGCCTGCGCATCTTTTTGAGCATTTTTAAGAGGATCCCATTGCCATTGCACCTCACCACGCAAAAACTGCAATAGCTCACTGACCGGATTGGCAGGCAGATGCTCATGGGTATCGGTTAAACGCTGACCATTATAAAAGATCCAGCACGCATTGCGCGCGCATAGCACGGCATCTAAAAATGCCCCATTGTCATCATCTTCACTAAATCTATCGCCGCGCTTGGCCAATCCCGCTTTCATCAAATCATAACGATTATCACGGTCGCGATTAGGAAACTCAGACAAATCCATATTGAGCATCACTACCAGTCCGAACGGTACATTACGCAGTGCACCGAAACGCCCGAAAGTAATAACCCCTGTCGGCTCGGCACTGACTTGCTGGCTTTCTAGCTCGTCCTCAATACTGCCCAGCATAAAGCTAAGCTTTAATGGCAAGGTGCTTACTCTCGATAGCTGCGCTTCTACTTGAGCGGCATTTAACTCGCTAGCGTCAGCAGAAGCCTTGCTAGCAGTTGCCTCAACATCTAATTGAGCATCTATTTGAGTATGATAACGCTGATAATGGCGATTAGCCCGTAAGCTACTTTTAAAACCGTTCATGGCATTGAAAATAGCACGCATAGGGCGGGTTTGATCGAGCGCGCCAAAGTATGGATGGATGATATGGTTTTCTATTCGGTCTAGCCAGTCCTCGGCTTTATAGCTTGCTTGATACTCATCTCGGCACTTATTAAGCCCGGCATGGACACGACACAAGGCTTCTACGATAGGCGCATCATTTAAACTAATAGCAGAAATAGGAACGGTCTTTTCCGCCAAGGTATCGTCTTGCCAATTGTCCGGATACAGACAATCACTAATACCCGCCTCTGGCATCACTAAACCTAAAGCGATTTGATCCAAAGCGTAAGCAAAGCTAAAACGGTAGTCATAGTCTGCGGTATCTAACGTCCGCTGCAAATGCGCCTCATCAAAACCGCGTACAAAGCCCGCCTGCTCTAATAAATCACAGCCACGGCTCATCTGCTCATGGGTTAAGCCAAGACTCTCATATAATGGCGGCAGCATTAACCAATCCATGACCACCGCCGCTTCAAAACGTGCTGTGTCACTACCAAGCAAACTATAAAAGCCGCTAATCGCCTCCCACAGTTGGCGAATTGATTTATCAACCACCCCCGTGACCTTGGCTGGTAGCGTCAGGCCATCTTGCCCCCTGCCTTGTACAAATACCGAGGTAATCAAATCATGATGACGCTCAACATCTGGTAATAGCACGACAATATCAGACAAGTGACGTGTACTACCATCGTCATTGGCTTCGTTGAGCCAACGACCAATCATTCCGCGTAGGACTTCAAGTTGACGTTGGAGGTTATGACAAGAGTGAATACTTAGGCTATGGTCATATTGTGAGATATTCCACTGACGCGGTTGCTCATGATATTTATTTTTTAGCGTATCATCGCTGTACCACTGTTCTTTTTGTTGATCTGAATTACTAGATTCTTTGCTTAGGCTATTTACGCTACTATTAACTTTCGGGCTATCAATCGTGGAACAATCTTCTGGCTCTTCTAAGTTAAGCGCCATTTGTGCCCCAAGCGCAGCACTTAAACGACCTGCTGTTACTTGCTGGGTTGAGCTTTCATCAAGCATCAGCACATCTTGTTGCAGGTGTGCCAACAGACTCATGGGGCGCTCAGCATCCTCAAAATTTGATATAGCTTGTTGTGAATCCTGATACTCACATCTTCTATATCAAACTTATCTTGCCAGTCCAATATAAAACCATCTTTATCCTCATTACCAGACAGCCCTGCCAGCATTGCAAAGGTCTCACGCGATTGTTTGCCAAGACGTGATAACAAGGTATGCCCGTAATCACGCAAAAACACACTTTCAGGATTAATCACCTGTTGGCGCTGTAGCCACTGCTTATCGACGATATCTGCCCAAAACAGCTGCGATGGATTGTAATGCAACAAGGTAATATCGAGATGTTTTGACAAACGCTGTAAAAAGTCCAGCTCATTTTGCGGCAACTGCTGAATCGTAAAAATATGCAATTGAGTCGGCAAGATCGACTTAATATCGACGCCTGTCTCACTGCTATTCTTGGTCATAACCTCCCAAAATCGGCGCTCAATGGAAGAGCGATGTTCATATACAGAGGCAAATAATAACCGCCATAAATGCCGCTGCGCCGCCTCTAGCTCTACATAATGCGCAACCAACCATTCAGGTGTCATGCCAGCGTACTGATCAAACTCTAACGTCAGCTTGTCCTTTTCAGCCACCAACGTCTCCACGTCTACCGCTTTATCCTGAGACCATAGCGTTAGCCACTCCTCACGGTGATTCAAATAACGACCAAATACTCGCGAAAAATCAGTCGCCAATGACCATAGCCGCACATCTTGCTGACTACGATCCGCTTCATCATCTATTAGCGCTGACAGTAATGGATATAGCGGATGCTTATCATCTGCCATAATCTGTGCTTGATAATAGGTAAAGTAACCGAACAGACGCCACTGCATCACCGAGCCAGTCAGTACTGCCACCTCTGGTACGGTAATAATCTCTTGCGTGCGCTGATTATTCTCTAACCAAGTATTATGCTCAGCCAAGATCTTTTGCATCAATGTCCATTGATACTGACCCCAAAACGTGGTCGTGACTAACGTGCTGATACCTGCTTGGCTCGCAATAGATTTATCCAGCCAATCACCAAGTACCATTGAGGGAACAATGACAATAAACTCTTCAAAAATTGGCTGGTTTTTGGATTTATACGCTGTTAGTAACTGTTCAACCAAAAGCTCGGTACGATGGGACTGAATAATTGTAAACATAAACAATAATCTAATTAAAATAAGATAAACAATACCTAGTGCACGCTACGATAATAGTGATGCAATGGGGCGGTATAAAGAGATTCTCTCGATTGTAGACGACTTGATAGAACATCCATAGAGATCATTCATGATAATATAGAACCATTATATCTAAACAGATGTTTTCTTGATATGATGGCTCTTAAAATAAAAGTCACCAATGACAACACTTATCAGCTCAAGATTGGCGGTCGTGCCAATTATATATTTCTGCTAAGATGACCTCATTTGATGATTGTAGATACTTGCGTCTAATAACATAAATAAAAAATACATACGCTGTAGCATAGTGTGCCACTGATGCTAGAGATTTACTAGCGTATTGCTCAGTCACATAGTCGCTTACGACAGTCAGTGTCGTTCAGCTTGCGTAAGGTATATATTTACAGTGAGCTTGACTAATATCTAAACCCTTTTAACTTCAAATACGAGATGACTGCCTATCATGCCATTGCGTCCCATTGATGCTATTTTTGTTCATCCTGAAAAGCGACTTTATGTCGTTTATTTTCGCGGTGAGCTGTGGCAATTACCTCGTATGAAAGTCGATCATGCGGCTTGGCAACGCCGGCAGACTTATGATGGTAACACAAAGTCGCTTTATCTTAGTCGCAATCAAATCGTTACCGATCCGATATTATCCCAAACTCTACGCACATTAAACTTACCGACCGCCATACGTGGAAGCACATTACCTCGCTTTGAAGCGTGGTGGGAAGTTCATGGTTTTGAATGGTTAAAGAAGCTACTTAGTAATGGCGAATCGCCGCTAGCCGCTCATCAATCCAGTGCAAAAACACCTGTTTTGAAAAATCAGTCTTTAGACAATACAAAAATAGATGTAGTAAACCCTATCGAAAAAACGGAGACACTTGAGTCTGCCAAATCAGCTACTGAAGAGAATGCTTTTGACAATATGCTGGCGGAACTAACCAATGAGGTATTGCATCATCGACCCTAAACAGAATTCTTAATCCCATTAGAAAAAAACCACTAAAATAATTTGAACCATATATTAAAATATAAGATGAGCAGTAACCTATGAGAGACTATAAGCTACTATTGGCAGGACTGGTTTTATTACTGCTTGCTATTTTTATTGGTATTTTTGCTTGGCTATGGAATAGTAATCGTAAAAATATAGACCCTCTTCCGATAACGGCAAGCACAAACGAAGATACCTCTACTGATGAGGACGACTCAGCTACTACTAGAATCTTGTATGTGCAAGCAGAAGACAGATTACAAGTTCCGTTAGATGATGTCATTGTCCGCTTTGAATCACGCTATCCTAAGCTGCAAGTGTTAGCACGCTACGTAGAGACTGATGAATTACTAGACTTACCAGACCTTAAAGCTTTGAAGAGTGCTACTACTTCTGACAATAACGCGATTGACGAAAATTCAAGATTTATTGTCAATACTGATATCATTATGGCCAATGATAAGATAACTAAAGACCGCTTAGCACCTTTGCAAACGTCTCTTAAAGCGTTGCAGGCTGAGCGTAATAAGACTGTTGATACCGCTGATACCAACTTAGAGAATGACGATAAGCGTGAAAATACTGAAACGTCAACTGATAATAAAGAAACGCGAAATCTATCATCTTTTAGCTATGCGCTAAAAGAAAGATTCTAAAACAATAGACGGCGTTATTTTAACAGAAAACCCTGCGGCTACGAGCTTCCGTAACTTCTTACTCTCAAGTGTGGGCCAACTTCTTACTCTCAAGTGTGGGCCAAGACATCCTAAAACAGCATGACTATGAAAATATTGAAGGCTACAGAAACGATGTGAATGACTTATTTAATCCAACATCGCGAGCCAAACCTCAAGCAGATGAAAGCTCGGTACAGGTGGCTGATGCCCTTAGTAATGGCGCATAGAGATGCATTATTTTTATTTGTCGTTGCTGATTGCTTTTATGCAGGCTTTTTTTTTACAATAGCGTTCCATAATGCGCCTATAGCTCAACAGGATAGAGCAGTTGCCTCCTAAGCGATCGATCCGAGTTCGAGTCTTGGTGGGCGCACCATCATATATAACGATACATAATAAAACCCCCTTGTATGCCAAGCGCTGCGAGGGGGTTTTGTTATATAGCAGCACTGCATGGTTGTTAAATTTTTAGGTTTTACTGTTGAAACCTTTTCATACCTTTAAGGCCAAGTCATGATAAAAAGATAAGACGACCAGTTGACTAAAGCCATATAAAGTGTACTTATTTTAGCTAATGAAGAATAGATTAGAATTTTTCTTAACGTATTACCCTATTCTATCGTCAATAACTTTATTCATAGTTTTGATTGAAAATAGCTGACAGCTCATTAGCAGCTTCCCTCATAAGAGGTACATAGCTGAGCAACTCTTCTAGACTTTTTCTCACTGTCGGGCCATGTGTAAACACTGTGGCAAATGATTGTTGATCCCCATTGGGAATCATGACTGCACACGCTACCATACCTGGAATAAATTCCTCATTATCTACGCCCACTCCCGTCTCACGCGTTGCCGTGATCGTTTGCATTAATTGCTTTTTATCGGTCTGAGTTTTGGTCGTTAGTGCATGTAACGACATTTTCTCAACGATACGTTCGCATTTTTCATCCGATAGCTGTGATAACAATAGTTTACCACTGGCACTGGCCCAAACAGGAATATGAGTGCCCGACGGTAAAAATATTTGTAGCGGCCAATCCGACATAACGCGATCGATATAAACCACGTCTAAGTCTTGTAAAATCGAAATACCTACCGTCTCTCCTATTTTCGCTGACAGCTCATTTAGTATGGCTAATCTTTCGTTTTTGAAATCACTGTTTTGTAGTAAGTTCATGGCAAGCTTATACGTGCGTTTTCCGCAAGTTACCTTCCCTGGTAAATCTAACTGAACGAATTCAAGATCCTGTAATTGATCCAATAATCGATACATACTCGGCACCGGCACTTCTAGTGTTTCTGCTAGGTCGCTGACACTCATTGGTCTTTGCGAGCGGGCAAGCACTTCTACTATCTGTAAAACACGCTCAACGCTTGAGCCT
>NZ_LNUO01000020.1:0-5176 GCF_001462175.1 Psychrobacter sp. ENNN9_III | reverse complement strand
CAAAAAAGGTGAGCCGAAGCCCACCTTTTCATTTTAAAAAACAGCTATCTAAAACTATAAGCAATTGCTAGAAGTTTGAGTAGCGAGGAAACCATGCGCAAGCATTACCTATCGTAGGCTCAGCAGGTTTGACGATGCTAATCAGTCTCTAGAGTTGCGACTAACGCAACCAAGCCCGCGCATTACGGAACATACGCATCCACGCGCCGTCCTCGTCCCATGCTTCTGGTTTCCAGCTGTGATTGTAGGCGCATAGCGTACGCTCAGGGTGCGGCATCATAATGGTGACGCGACCGTCGGTGCTACACAGACCCGTGACACCGCCGAGCGAACCGTTTGGATTGAGCGGATAGGTTTCAGTTGGATGACCTTGGCTATCGACATAGCGCATGGCCAGCTGACCGTGTTTTGCCATACCGTCAATCTCTGTATTGTCCAGCGTGGCATAGCCTTCACCATGCGCCACAGCGATTGGCAAGATACTGTCTTGCATACCTTTGAACAGGATCGACTTGGTACGCTCAACTTTAACGTTGACCGTACGCGCTTCAAATCGTGCTGATTTATTGGCGATAAAGCGTGGGAAGTTTTCCGCGCCTGGGATCAGGTCTTTGAGCTGCGCCATCATCTGACAGCCGTTACAAACGCCAAGGCTAAAGGTATCAGGACGGGCAAAGAAGCGTACAAACTGCATGCGCAATTCGTCATGGAACAAGATAGAGTTCGCCCAACCAGAGCCTGCGCCGAGTACGTCACCGTAACTAAAGCCGCCACAAGCGACTAGACCGTCGAAGTCACGTAGATTAATGCGACCTTCTAGCAAGTCACTCATGTGCACGTCGACCGCTTCAAAGCCTGCTTGAGTGAAGCCTGCTGCCATCTCGGTCTGACCGTTGACGCCTTGCTCGCGCAGGATAGCGACTCTTGGCTTGCTGTTATCAGAATCAGCGCGGCTGTTTAGATATGGCTCTTCGACTTTTTGATTGAGATCAAAGTTTGGCGCAGCGATTAGGCCTTTATGGCTCGCATCAGCAATCAAGTCATACTCTTGCTGCACGCATGCTGGGTTGTCACGGCGACGGGCAATCTGATAGCTAACCTGACTCCATTCTTGTTGTAGCTCAGAACGGCTAAAGCGTAAGGTGTCATCGCCAATATGTAACGGTGTTTGAATGATGAGGCTGTCTTCCTCAGTACTTTGACCGACGAGACTAAGCATGTCGCTGACATTATGCTGCTCTGCTAGCTCCATCAATGTAGTGACGTTTTCAGGTAATACTTGGATGACTGCGCCCAGCTCTTCACTGAATAATTGACCGAGTAGGTTTTTATCATCTAATGACAGCTTGATACCTTGACGGCTGGTAAATTGCATCTCTGCAATCGTCGCCAGCAAACCACCATCACCGATATCATGATAAGCGCTGATGACGCCTTGCGCATTGCCTGCTTGGATAAAGTTAAAGAAATCGATTAAATCTCTTGGCTTATCAAGGTCTGGGCACTCGTTACCCAATTGACTTGCCGTTTGCGCAAGAATTGAGCCACCAAGGCGCAATTTACCTTTGGATAAGTCAATACGGTAGAAAGCGCTATCACCGTTGATTAGCTCAGGCGTTAAAGCTTTTGCCACATCGACGACAGGCGCAAACGCGGTAATCACAAGGCTCATTGGCGAGACCACTGATTTGTCTGCGTTACCATTTTCATCGCTGTCTGTCCAGTTAGCACGCATCGATAGCGAATCTTTACCGACTGGAATAGCGATACCCAGTGCTGGGCACAGCTCTTCACCGACTGTATGGACGGCGTCAAACAATGCCGCGTCTTCCGCATCGTCACCGCAAGCGGCCATCCAGTTCGCTGACATAGTGATATCAGATAGCTGAGCGATACGTGCGCCTGCGATATTGGTAATGGCTTCACCAACCGCCAGACGCGCCGAGGCTTTTGGACTAATAAGGGCAACAGGGGTACGCTCACCGACACTCATCGCCTCACCAGTCATTGGTTGACCATCAAGCGCCACCAGACCTGATGCGGTGATTGCGCAATCTGATACAGGCACTTGATAGCGACCAACATATTGATCGCGCACTACCATACCTGTGATAGAGCGGTCACCAATACTAATCAAGAATGACTTGCTCGCAACGGTTGGATGACGTAGCACATCTTTAATAGATTCAGTTAGGTTAAAGTCATTAAGCGCAAGCGGCGACAATTCATTCTCTTGACGACTAAAGCTGCGCTGCATCTTTGGCGTACCACCAAGCAGTACTTGCATCGGCATATCGACTGGCTGCTCAGGGAGCAACTCATCATCAACGATAAGCTGACGTATTTCAGTCGCTTCGCCTAAGATAGCATACGGACAACGCTCACGGGCACAGATTGCATCAAATTGCGCTTTGCTCTCTGGGCGAATCGCGAGGACATAACGCTCTTGCGCCTCATTTGACCAGATGGCCATTGGCGACATGCCCGCTTCTAGCGATGGAATCTTACGCAGGTTCAGATGCGCGCCCATGTCATGGTCATCGACCAGCTCTGGCATGGCATTTGACAGACCACCTGCCCCAACATCATGGACAGAGACGATTGGGTTGCCGTCTTGGCTGGCATTACTAGCGTCAATATCGTTACCCGCTAAGGCCCAGCAGCGATCGATAACTTCTTGACAGCGACGCTCCATCTCGGCGTTGTCACGCTGTACTGAAGCAAAGTCCAAACCTTCATCCAACTCACCACTATCGACCGAAGACGCTGCACCGCCGCCAAGACCGATTTGCATCGCAGGGCCACCAAGGACGATCAGCAAATCCCCTTCGCGAATGGCGTTTTTTTCAATAATGTTGCGTTTGATATTGCCATAACCACCGGCCAGCATGATGGGCTTATGATAGCCGCGCATCTCGCTGCCGTCTTTGGCCGCTGAAGTATCAAGCTGAAAACTACGGAAATAGCCGCATAGGTTAGGGCGACCAAACTCGTTTGAGAAATTGGCTGAGCCTAATGGCGCTTCGGTCATAATCTCAAGGCTGGTCGCCATACGATCTGGCGTACCATAATCCTGCGTACTTAATTGACCAGACTGCTCCCACTTCTCAGGCATCTCAGGGATATGAAGATGCGATACGTGGAAACCTGTCAGTCCCGCTTTTGGCTTACCGCCGCGACCCGTTGCACCTTCATCACGAATCTCACCGCCTGCGCCTGTTGCAGCGCCAGCATAAGGAGCAATCGCCGTTGGGTGATTATGGGTTTCGACTTTCATTAAGATGTCGATAGCTTCTTGATGGAAGTCATACGGATGCGCAGAATTGGCGTCCATCGCATCAGTCGGCACAGGATAATAACGTAGACCCTCTGCTCCTGCCATCACCGCCGCGTTGTCCTTATAAGCAGACAAGATGCCTTGCGGGTTTGATTGATAGGTATTTTTGATCATCTGAAACAATGACTTTGGCTGCACCTCGCCATCGATCGTCCACTCGGCATTAAAGATCTTGTGACGGCAATGCTCTGAGTTGGCCTGCGCAAACATCATTAGCTCAACGTCGGTTGGATTACGGCCTAGCTCATTGACATAGGCATTCATCAGATAGTCGATGTCATCACTCGACAACGCAAAGCCAAACTGGGTATTAGCCGACTCAAGCGCACTGCGTCCTTCACCCATCACATCGATGCGATTGAGCGATGCTGGTGGTTCGTCATCAAATAATTTGCTCACGTCATCTAAGTCATAAACCAAGCTTTGGGTCATGCGATCAAACAATAACTGCTCAGCGGCACTTGATAACTTGTTATTAATCGCATTCCCCTCACCGTCTGCTTTTCCATCAAAGGTTAGCGTATAAACGATGACGCGCTCGACGCGATTAATCTCGATTTCACAGTTATTAAAGAGGTCGGTCGCTTTACTTGCCCATGGCGATATGGTGCCAAAACGTGGGCCAACGACGACTTGTAATTGGTTGTCTTGCGGGGCGACAAATTGAATATCTTCTTTAATACCAAATAGGTCCAGCGCTTTTTTTTGCTCATCACCTTCGAGCTTCCGTGATAGCACATACACTTGCTGGGTATTGATTTGGCTGACATTTAGCTCGGTTTTTTGCTGAAACTGATTGATGAGTTGCTGCGTCTGAAAATCGGTAAGGAACGGTTGTCCGGCGATGGTCATCATAAAGGCATAATCCGTAAGATCAAGGCATCACTGCAATGCAAAGTAAATGGTCTGTGTATTATAACAAGAAGGCTCATAATAAGCAGGTATAAACCAGGATAAATTGTCCCTAACACACATAACTCATTTAAGAGAGTCTTCGCTATCTTTGTTTTTTTATAGCAGCAAACTTTTGCCTAACGCACTACACTTTTTACTTAATTATCGTATACCTTACAAACACTAACATCGTCTTACGGGCAGACTATATAACTGTGCAGGTGACTATCGTTATTCTACAACCAGCTAATAACTAAAACCATTAACAGCGACCTTTCACTAAAATTTCAATTTCAACGCAATAAGGATATCTATTATGAATAAACAAGAACAAATCGATAAAATCCAAGACGTGATTAAAGACGTAAAGTTTGCCATGATGAGCACTATTAATAGCAAAGGTGATGTCCATGCGTGGCCAATGACTACCAGCGAAGCGAGCATTGGAGCCAAAGAGATTTGGTTTATCGGTGACAAAACCTCAGACGTGGTAAAAGATATTCAAGACAATCAAAAAATTGGCTTATCTTATGCCACTCAAGATGAAAAAGATTACGTCTCTATTAGTGCCAATGCAGAGTTGCCAACGGATAAAGACAAATTAGATGAACTATGGTCTCCTGTCTACAATGCATTTTTTGAGCATGGTAAAGAAGATCCAAATGTACAACTTATTAAAGTTGTACCGCATGGCGTAGAATGCTGGTTAAGTGGTAGCTCTACTGTCAACATGTTTAAGATGGCCGCAGCAGCAGTACAAGACGGAGAAACTGCAGAAGATATCGGTAAGCAGTTTTCAGTCTCTCTGTAATATAAATATTTATAATATAAGTCACTGTATAACATAGATGAATCTGTAAAATTAGATCATCTTATATAAAAATAACAAGCAGTTTAACGACTTTGAACGCCAGTAAACCACTGTTTATTGGCGAAAACTTTTTT
>NZ_LNUO01000002.1:0-10528 GCF_001462175.1 Psychrobacter sp. ENNN9_III | reverse complement strand
GCCTTATTATTTTTTATCTTACTATCGGCTTACAAACTAAAAAGGATGAGCGCTATAATTGAGGGGTATGACCAACCTTTTGTTCGAGCGCTAATAAACGTATACGCTCCTCTTTCGTCCATGGCAGTTTGGTCTTGCCATCACTGTCCAACCGGACAATCACTGCCTCAGCAGTCGCAACTATAGTTTGCTGCGCACAACTATAATAGCTATATTCCATCACGATGCTGGTGGTACCCAAACGTTGACAGCGTACCCCTAATAGCAAGGTATCTGGATAAAAAACTGGACGTAAATACTGACAGCTTGATTGGGCCAATACCGTCACCATATTGCCATCAAACATCCCTAAGGTCTGCAAATAAGCGATACGCGCCGACTCAGCATAACGATAAAACACGACGTTGTTTAAATGATTAAAAGCATCCATCTCTCCCCAATGTATCGGCTGGGTATGCATGACTGGATAATGGGCCAGATCTGCAGGATAGCTATCGGTTGGCATGTCTGCTGTTAAGCGTGTAGAGTGATTAATGTTATCCATAATTTGCCTTAATTTTTGGTTCCCACATATAAATGTATGAGAGTATCAGCGCTCAAAATGCTTGAGTATACTGACAGTCTCATACTAAAAGTCTATTTGTGCTCAGGCTTATCCAACATTTGAGTAGTCAATAAATGCGTGGGCTTGGGTGTGTTAGCGATTAGCTTATCAAGCCAAGCAATTGCTTCTACAATATCCTCTGGTGACTCCATCGTCATCGGAGTTTTTTGCTGTTCAGTCGTTGGCTTGTTATCCATAAATGATAATTGTGATGAGGTACTAGGTTTCGTTTGCGAGCTAGAAGAGGTATCTTTGACCAAAGTCTGTAACTGCGCCTGTGCTTGGTTTAAGTATTCAATCAGCTGATCTTGCTCGCGCATATTGCTGGCTTGAATGGCTAAATTTAAAACCATAATAACTTCATGACCAGCTAATTGCTGACGAGTTAATGCTACGCTGTTTTTCTGACTGCTGGTACGCACATAACGGTGCAAAAACTCTTGAACATTCTGAATAGCTAAGGTTTGTAGCTGCCAGGGACTAGGCTGCGAGCTTTGGGCTTGTAAACGCTCAATATCCTTAGTCAAGCTTTGTTTAATCACAATAGTCAACGCTGGCGATATCTCGTTACTATCTTGCGACAACTGCCATAGTAGACCCTGTAATAAATCAATTGATCCCTTATAATTGTTGTCTGCTATTAGTCTATCGACTGCCTGTATTTGAATACGTAATAAATCAAGTTGATTTTGTGCTTGGCTGTTTGGCGTTTTACTTGGCTCTGGTAGCGTTCGTTGGCTGATAGCAAATAGACGGTCATCCATCTCATTTAGACGACTAACCATATGCTCATTACTCTGTAGACGTTCATTGATTTGGTTTTGAAAACGTTGCTGAGTAATATATAACCAAGCTAAAGCGATAACCAATAACAAAATAAACAGCCATTGTAAGCGTAATAACAACATACGTGCCTGTTGCTGCTGCTGATTTACCGACAAGTCATTCGCTGTAGAATCTTTAGACTTGGTTGACATAAAGCGGTACCGTTATCGATAGTTTTAGTGACACATAAAAATGAACGCACAAGACAGGTTTACTGTTTTATGGCTAACCACCTGCCCTGCTTAATGGCAGCCGAGATAGTCGTAGGAGACAAATCTTCTACTTGCCAATAGTGTAACTGCTCTGCTGCTACCATGTTGGCTAAGCGCTCACCCAAAACCACATAGTTAAAATCTGTCAGGGTCGGTAATATGATACTTTTTGAGGCGACATCTAAATCTGACTGCGTCTGCTTAACGATGTCTGTCCAATGCTCAAATGCTGTACCACTACTGATAATGACGATAGGCTTAGATACTTGTGCTTGTACAGTCTGCTGCGATTGACTGGTACTTTGATTAGTACTTTGATCAATAAATTGCTTAACCCATCGCTGATAGTTTGCCTTTGCATCGGTAGGTTGGGTACGCTCATACCATGCAATACTGTCAATATGCACACCGCGCGCTTTTAACGTATCGACCAATAACCGTCGTCCTCCCAAACCGCGCCAGATGAGTAGTTTATCACCAGCTTGCAAACGCTCAATCTCAGGCATTGCTAGCATACCTTCATTATTGGCAACCTTCGGCTGTAACACCTGATACTTAAATGGCAACTTAGAATCTTGTAACACAGCCGCTGTCGCCTCTCCTACTGCAATCAGATGACTTGGTGGCTGACTAGGGTAAAGTGTCTTTGATTCTGACAATAGATCATCAGTAGACCTTTCTGTGGTCTTTTTAAGGGCTTGCCAGACTGCTAGTCCTGACGCTGCTGCAGTAGGACTGACGATAACGAGTGCGTCATAACTACCTGACAGCCAGTCTTGCATCAAATCGATATCCGCGTCGCTTACTATTCGCGGCTTTAGTGTGAGCATTGGCATATCGACAACGCTGAAGCCTGCATTTTGCAAATGCGCTGTCAATGGCGCTGCACGTTCTAGCGGACGAGTATTGATGACGACTGTCGATGATAAGTCATTAGTTGACTGAGACAAAAATGCGCGTGACATAGGCCTACCACTGCTTAAAGTATCGTGTAGTTAGATTCAGCTAACATAGATATTAAAAAGTAGATATCAAAATGTAAATATTAAGATCTATATAACTGTATGCTATATACGTGAGCGGTATATAGCATAGCTCATTGCTGCTTATATCAGCAGTACTTATCAGTATTTATGTTTCAGGGTGATAGATCGCTGACAAGATAGCCCCTGCACCGTCAACAAGTAACATTTTAGCGACATCAATACCTAACTGATTTGCTTGATCTTCTTTTTCCGCTTGCGTGCCAGACAATACGATGCGCTTTTCAGCTTTGAGTAATTCACTACCATCTGCTTGCCCAACACGGCCGCGCAACCATAAATGACTGCCGTTATCATCGTTGTCATAAACGGTAGTAGCTTCTGTTGTCTCATCTGTCTGCAATACGGCATAAGCTGCAATCGGAACTTGGCAACCACCTTCTAGATGACGATTTAACGCGCGCTCAGCGATGAGACGAATGCGAGCTTTGTCATCATTTAAGGGGGCGAGTAGCTCTAATACGTTGGTATCGTCTTGACGGCATTCAATGGCTAACGCCCCTTGACCGACGGCTGGCAAACAAGTATCGATAGCCAGCTCCCCGCGGATACGTTCATCAAGCTCAATACGTTGTAAACCGCTGGTCGCCAAAATAATGGCATCATAATCGCCTGCGTCAAGTTTACCTAGGCGTGTGCCAACGTTGCCGCGCAAGGTCTTAATTTGCAAATCTGGACGATAGGCTTTGATTTGACATTGACGACGTAAACTTGCAGTACCGACGATCGCCCCTTGTGGCAACTCATCAATATTATTATAAGTATTGGAGACAAAGGCGTCGGTCGGCGCTTCGCGCTTGCAGTAAACCCCTAATGTCAGTCCTTCAGGTAGCTGCATGGGGACATCTTTTAGTGAGTGCACCGCAATATCCGCCTGCCCATCGTATAAGGCTTGCTCTAACTCTTTGACGAATAAGCCTTTACCGCCTATTTTTGCCAATGGCGTGTCTAATATCTTGTCACCTTTAGTGACGATTTTTAGTAGATTAATTGTCAGCTCTGGATATAGCTTTAACAATCGATCGCGAATATGCTCTGCTTGCCAGAGCGCAAGTGGACTTTGACGGGTAGCAATATTCAAGGTATGTAAATCAGATAGCTGTGTATTACTCATGATAAGCCTTAAAATTGTTAATACTAAGTCTAATGCGCCAGTAAACCTGCTGCTTGCATGCCTTTATTAGGTAAGAATTTTTGTCTGACGCAAAAAAATACCCCTATTTAAGCATAAATAAGGGTATGAAGATATGACTGAGAGATTTTGGTTGTTACTAACTATTTATAAGTAACTGGTTATTCGTGCATAACAGTGAAGACGCATACGTCCTGGTCTTTTCCATAGTCAGCAGTAACGATTACATACTTTGGATTTTCTCTCGTAGCGCTGGCAGATGTCGCCGGCTAACCGATAACGTTTCATCCAGTCCTTTAAAGCGTACTTGATACTGACCTGAATCTACTGTCTCTAAGTAATCCAAAAACCCTAGGTTAATGATCGCATTACGATGGACTCGAAAAAGTCGACTTTCAAACTCTTGCTCAAGCTCTTTTAGCGTCTCATCAATAAGTACTGTGCCTTCTTTATGACGGACTTTGACATACTTTTGATCAGCAGTGAAGTAATAGATATCTTTAAGTTTAATCAGCTCCACACCGCGATGCGTACGCGCTGCGATATGTTCACGAACAGGTCGAGCAGTGGGATCTTCAAGCTTACGAATCTCATTTAACTGAGCGGCATTTAGGTTTTTTGCTTGACTTAAGGCTTCTATTAGTTCGTCTTTATTGGCCGGTTTTAGTAAATAGCCAATGGCATTTGCTTTAAATGCGGCAATGGCATAATGATCGTAGGCAGTAACAAAAATAATAGCGGGCGGGTGTTCAAGCTCATTTAGCGCTTGGGCACAGCGCACCCCATCCATTTCTGGCATACGTATATCGAGCAATATTATATCAGGCTGCTGTACTTTCACTGCCGTTATAGCCTCGGCGCCAGTAGTTGCTTGGGCAACAACTTCGTACCCTGATTCTTGCACGATTCTGACCAAGCGCTCACGAGCAAGTGGCTCATCATCACAAACTACAATCCGCATGTAGACTCCTCTCTTACAGCATAATAATTATACTATTAACTACCTTTAAGATTATATTTGTACAAAAACGTAGTAGCTCAGCATACATAAAACGATTATTTAGTGACTCTATAATTAATTAGTTAGACACCGAGAACTAGCCTCTATATTACTCTCATCAAACAATAAAGCTTGCATAATTTTTAGAGAGTGTTTGTCCTTTATATGTTATTAGAACAGGCAAGGCGACATAGCACTTACGCAGTTTTGGACTTAAAACCTTTCATTATAAGTTAGTTAATGAGTCAAAATGTATTTTACTGATTTATTCTTTAAAGTAAGGTTATACAAGATAAAGAGCAATAAATATGCCATGTTTATATTGGCGGTAGTAATATTTGAATAAAAGGTAGAAAAATGGCACGATTTAAAACAAATGCTAGAAATTGGCTTAGACAATTTACCTTGCATAGCCTATCGTCCACTAAATGCCCACATCATATAAAGGATAGTGGATGACAGTCACTATTCGCTCATTGGTGACATCACTTTGTATGTCCGCACTCTGATCAAAATAAGCCCGAAGGCGCTCAGCTTGAATATGAAAATTTACATGTCGACGTAGGTCATGGACGACCATTAAGGTCTTGCTGGGCAACTGGACAGTAACAGTAATAGTAACCCGGTGCTGTTGCCACTTTATTGTAATATCAATAAAAATAGTTTCAGTCGTCATCTCAACGACATTGAGTAGCATTTTTTCGAGGACGCTTTGCAGAGTTAAGGCCGTAATCACCATATCGTACATGACGTCATCATCAGGAAGATTCCAATTGACGACCAGCTTTTCGCCCAAACGACTCGATTCAATGGCTAAATAATGCTCGCAAAGTGCGACTTCTTCTTCAAAGCTGATCTCGCGCGTCCCATCAAAAGCGGCACGAAACAGGGCTGATACATGATGCAAAAGTTCAGCGGCCTTTGGTGGATTGGACTCAATAAGAGATACCAGACTATTCACTGTATTGAAAAAAAAGTGCGGGGCAATACGAGCTTTTATCAAATCGTTTTGAGCAGTTAATTTATGCTCAAATGACTGCTTTAGAGCAATCAGCTCACGATAACGCCTGATAAAGTACATCATAAACACCAAAGTGAAGCCAACCGTAATCACAATATTGAATAATACGTTTAGAATAAACGCTTTACGCTCATAAACCAGCCAGCCAGTATTGATCATAACCAGCATAACTAAAGTCGCAGACACAGCCGACGTAATCGCAAACAAAAGCAGTATTTTCATACTGACATTGATAGGATTTTCGCGTTTAAAGATAGGCCGTAGGTAATCTATAAGATATAAAGATGGGATGATACTCAAAGTATATTGAACAATTCTGCTCAAAAATTTAACGAAAAACTGAGGCCAAGTGGCTAGGTCGTGACGATCAATCGACGTCACAAATAGCGCCCAAAAAAAGATGTAGAGCATCCATTGCCAAGGCTTCATCATCTCTATAAGCTTGGGCATGAAAAACTCTAAGCGCTCAGCTAGTAAGGCGACCTCATCCTTTGCTATACTTGAGCTCTTATTTTTCTGACTTGTCTTAGACCAATATGAACGCCAATTCTTCAAATTCTAGTAATCCCAAGCAAGATAATAATTCACGTGCCTCTGCTGATTCTAACACAGATGCCTCTTATCCGGACAACCATATGCCAAGTAGCCAACCTGAAAACAGCGCACCAGGACAACAAATGTGGGGTGGACGCTTTAGTGAAGCGACTGATAGCTTCGTTGCAGCATTCACAGCTTCGGTCGGCTTTGACCAGCGCTTTGCACGTCATGATATCGAAGGCTCGATTGCCCATGCAACTATGCTCAAAGAGTGCGATATTTTAACAGCTGACGAAGTCGCAACCATTATTGACGGCTTACAACAAGTCTTACGCGAGATTGAAGCTGGAACGTTTAACTGGTCAATTGCGCTTGAAGACGTGCACATGAATGTTGAGTCGCGCTTGACTAGTATTGTCGGAGCGGTTGGCAAAAAACTACATACGGGACGTAGCCGTAATGATCAGGTTGCAACCGATATACGCTTGTGGCTGCGCGAAGAGACTGACAATGTTATCGCACTGTTAGTACGTCTACAAAGTGGCCTACTTAGCCTAGCTGAACAACATACTGACACGATTATGCCAGGCTTTACTCATTTACAAACGGCGCAGCCAGTAAGCTTTGGTCACCACGTGATGGCATGGTTTGAGATGTTATATCGTGATACCGAGCGCCTGGTCGATACGCGCCGCCGTATCAATCAGATGCCACTTGGTAGTGCTGCCCTCGCTGGTACAACGTTTCCTATTGATCGTACTATTACCGCTGAGTTGTTAGGTTTTGAAGGTATTTGTCAAAACTCATTAGATGCCGTGTCAGATCGTGATTTTGCCATTGAATTTACCTCAAACGCTTCCATCCTAATGATGCATCTATCACGCATGAGTGAAGAGATTATCTTGTGGATGTCGGCACAGTTTAATTTTGTGCAGATACCGGACCGTTTCTGTACCGGTTCATCTATCATGCCGCAAAAGAAAAACCCTGACGTGCCAGAATTAGTGCGCGGTAAAACAGCGCGTGTTTATGGGCAATTAATGACGCTACTTAGTCTGATGAAGAACCAGCCACTTGCCTACAATAAAGACAATCAAGAAGACAAAGAGCCTTTGTTTGATTGCGTCGACACCTTAACTGGTTCGCTACTCGCTTTTGCTGATATGTTGCCCAATATCACCCCTAATATCGAGGCCATGCGTGAAGCGACCATGAAGGGTTATGCCACTGCGACCGACCTAGCAGACTATCTGGTGCGCCGCGGTGTAGCATTTCGTGACGCGCACGAAGTCGTTGGCAATGCCGTTGCGCTAGGTATTAAAGAAGGCGTTGATCTAAGCGACTTATCACTAGCGCAACTGCAACAGTTTAGCGATGCAATCGGTGATGACGTCTTTGACTACTTGACGCTTGAGGGTTCATTGGCTGCTCGTGATCATCTAGGTGGCACTGCACCCAATCAAGTCAAGCAAGCGGTCATTAATGGTCGTGCACGCTTAAAAGCGTTTGCTTAAACGCCTGATCTAAAAAACCGCTTTAGATTGTATATTTAACACTCGCTCCTAATATGCATGAGTTAGGGCGAGTGTTTTTATTTGTCATACCATTGCCAAAATTTATATGAAGCCGGTTTACTGTTACCTTCTATACACCTGATACCCTTGGCTAAACGGTCTAAGACCGCTATCATAGATAGATATCAATATTCGACTTAATAAATCAATAATTTACTTAATAAGGAGCGCCCTGTGACTGAGAGTTTTAACCCGCAAGCCAATACCGTTTTTTGTCGCAAATACCAGCAAGAACTGCCAAAGATGCCGCATCCGCCTTTTCCTAATAAAAAAGGTCAAGAGCTACAAGAAACGGTCTCTGATAAAGCATGGAAAGAGTGGCTTGAACAGCAGACGATGCTGATCAATGAGAACCACCTAAGTATGTTGGACCCTCAAGCTAAGAAATTCTTAACTGAGCAACGTGAGAAGTTTTTAGACAACGAAGATTATGAGCGTGCACAAGGCTGGACACCAGAGACTTAAAACCTAAACCGATAAAGCTAATATTGGCACGCTTGGTAAATAACTATAATTTGTTATAGAAGTTTGCTAGTATAAAGCTGATTTACAACACTGACAGACTCGGGGTGCGGTGTACGAATGGTTGACTGCCTTTGTACATTCGCTGAGAGATCACCCGCCGAACCTGATGCGGTTAGTACCGACGCAGGGAAGTCTTAAGCTTTAGTTATACCTAACTAAAGGGCGCGCAGAAATGCCTTTTTGTTACCGTCATTATTTTTACTCATTAAATTTTTAGAGTGACGGTCAATACTAAGTTGCGTTCACTGATTTTTAAAATTATCTTTGACTAGTTTTAGTAGGAGATGGTTTTATTCAATCAAAAGTATAGGGATAATTAATGCTTACCCCGCAGCTACTGGCGGTGTTGATTTTATTCAAAAACCAACACGCTAGGACAGCATATGACAACCTCAACCGTACCCCCAAAAATCCAGCAAAACGCCTCTAATAAAAAAGCAGACGCGTTAAAAACGCCTGCGCATCGTAACCAAAAAGATGTCCGTTTTGAAGAAGACGCGCGCGACTTACACCGCATTCTCCCTGCCTCCAAAAAAGTCTATATCGAAGGCTCAAGACCCGATATCCAAGTGCCAATGCGCAAGATCACGCTTGACCCCACGCCTATTCAGGGTGTTGATGAGTCCAACTGGGAGCAAAACCCGCCGTTTTATGTCTATGACACCTCAGGCGTCTATACCGACCCCAACGTCGATATAGACCTGACCCGTGGCTTGCCAAAACTGCGCGAGGGCTGGATAGCGGAGCGCAGTGATACCGAACAGCTAGACGGTCTATCTAGTTCATATGGTCTTGCCCGTGCTCGTGATATCACCACAGCCAATCTACGTTTTGCCCATATCGACAAGCCACGCCGCGCGTTAGTAGGAAAGAATGTCACGCAAATGCATTATGCACGTCGCGGTATCATTACCCCAGAAATGGAATATATCGCTATTCGCGAGACGCAAAAGCAGCATGAGATGACTGATATGCGCCAACACGATGGCGAGAGCTTCGGTGCCAATACCCCGAAAGTTATCACGCCTGAGTTTGTTCGTAGCGAGGTCGCGGCAGGTCGCGCGATTATCCCAAATAATATCAATCACCCTGAGTCCGAGCCGATGATTATCGGGCGCAATTTCTTAGTGAAAATTAACGCCAATATTGGTAACTCAGCGCTTGGCTCCTCTATCGATGAAGAAGTATCGAAGATGACGTGGGCGACGCGCTGGGGCGCAGATACCATTATGGATTTGTCGACAGGCAATCATATCCATGAGACTCGTGAATGGTTAATTCGCAACTCGCCTGTGCCCATCGGTACGGTACCAATTTATCAAGCATTAGAAAAAGTCGACGGCATCGCCGAAGACCTGACGTGGGAGATATTCCGCGATACGCTGATTGAGCAAGCCGAACAAGGCGTTGATTACTTCACCATTCACGCAGGCGTGCTGCTGCGCTATGTACCATTGACTGCCAATCGCTTAACAGGCATCGTTTCTCGTGGCGGCTCAATCATGGCGCAGTGGTGCCTTGCCCATCATGAAGAGAGCTTTTTATACACGCATTTTGAAGATATCTGCGAAATCATGAAACAGTACGATGTGGCATTTAGCTTAGGCGATGGTCTGCGTCCCGGCTGTTTGCAAGATGCCAATGACGAAGCGCAATTTGGCGAGCTACGTACGCTTGGTGAGCTGACGCAAGTCGCTTGGAAGCACGATGTACAGGTGATGATTGAAGGGCCTGGACACGTGGCGATGAACCGTATTAAAGAAAACATGGACTTGCAGCTTGAGCTATGTGCAGATGCGCCTTTTTATACTTTAGGACCGTTAACGACTGATATTGCTCCTGGTTATGACCATATTACTAGTGCCATTGGTGCAGCCATGATTGGCTGGTTTGGCACGGCGATGCTTTGTTATGTCACGCCCAAGGAACATCTCGGTTTGCCAAATAAAAAGGATGTCAAGGACGGTATCATCACTTATAAAATTGCCGCTCACGCTGCTGATCTCGCTAAAGGGCATCCAGGGGCACAAGCACGTGATAATGCATTATCCAAAA
>NZ_LNUO01000199.1:0-15915 GCF_001462175.1 Psychrobacter sp. ENNN9_III | reverse complement strand
CGGCCAAGGCGGATGTACCCCTGGTGCTCAGCATGGCTCTGTTGATGCCAACGACTTGGTGTTCCCAGATCCAAACAAAGCGTGGCAAAAAGGCGGTAGTATCGTCAATCATGAGGATGTTGCTAATATTCAAGTAGGTACGACTAAAGATCAAATCTACCAGTTAATTGGCACACCTCATCTACCAGTTAATTGGCACACCTCACTTTAGTGAAGGATTTAACGCTCGCGAATGGGATTATATTCTCAAATTTCACAGTACTGATGACAGAGTCGAAACTTGTCAATACAAGATAATATTTGACGACAGTTATGAAGGCAGACTACGTAATGATGAGTTTTTTGCCACTGAGTTTTATTGGCAACCCGCCTCTTGTGCTAAGTATGGACGCTGATTCATCAATATAAAAATCGCATAAGTTAACTAAAAAGCAAGGCAGCAAGTGTCTTGCTTTTTTGTATGGAAGCGTAAAAAATTACGTTACAAAACGTATTCATCGTACCCTGCCTTATGGTATTTCATCTTATATTCGGATAAAATCATATATTAACTTTTCCGAATATACTAAAATATATAAGTAGGAAGCTATGATAAATACGGGCGATACACTACTCTGTACGGCTGGCAATACCTTTTATGCAACAGGCAATACCTATGTTGTAGGCGACTTTGTAAATGATAAGTATTTTCAAGTGCTTACAGGATATAACGATGAGCATTGGTATGCG
This sequence comes from Psychrobacter sp. ENNN9_III, assembly GCF_001462175.1. Lineage (NCBI taxonomy): Bacteria > Pseudomonadati > Pseudomonadota > Gammaproteobacteria > Moraxellales > Moraxellaceae > Psychrobacter > Psychrobacter sp. ENNN9_III. Next base: position 15,186 of record NZ_LNUO01000199.1, on the reverse strand, counting down.
ACATTAAATAATGAAAAAATATACGTGCACTTTGATTCTGCTACTGCTGTCTATGACGACGCATGGTTTGATTGCATGACCAATAAAAGAAGCATGGACAACAAAAGAAGCGCTTAACATACTGATTCATTCTTCGTTATATTTGCAGATGTTGCCATGCAAATACCAAAATAGCAGCAGCGATTAACCAGCCTGCAATACCTAGCAGTAACGCCTTATAAAGTCCCATATGGCTAAAACTAAAAAACACAATCAGCGTATAAATGAGATGCGGTATCACACCTAGCATACTAAATATCAGTGCAACTTTAAAATCTGTAGCACTACGCTGAGTACTGACTAAAAAATGACTAATCAAAGTAAAAGTCGGGAAAAGCGGCGCAAGGGCGGCCAAATAGAAAAACCGACTTTGAGCGAACAGTTGAATTAATAATACCACCAACGCGCCAACAAGCATCTTTAGCCAAATCATGATGGGATTAACTCCTGTTGGGCGCAAGCTAGCTATGCTCTAATTAATTTTTAGCTATTATTAAACACTTAATAAATGTGCCTAGTTCTTGAAAAAATCATGAAACTTAAGTCGTGAAACTTAAGTCACTTAAACACAAGTCGTAAAAATATAGATGCTAACGTGACGAATTATATCATTAGATAGAAATAGGGCGTGTCCTCAATTCAATCGATAATAATCTAAATGGGTTAAAAATGGCTAAATCTTGACAAACAGCGTCAAATAGCTGACTAATATCTCGATATTATCTGCGCTATTTTCCTTGTTTGACTGCAATTTATCTCATTTTTATCACCATTTTTAAAATGAGGACACGCCCTAATAAATTATTCAAAAATCGATAACTTATATAGAAGTCGACTGTAATACTGCTTGAGTTTGATGCTCAAGCTCTGTAATGGCTTCTTTATTTAAAGCATCTGCATGCGGTTGACCAAACTCCCCTCTTACATCACCATGCGCGCCATCCTTGATATCATTATCAAAGTACTTGCCAGTATCGTCGGCAAACTCATCTGAGACGGCAAGTTCCGTTAGGATATTTGCTCCTTTATCTGCCGGTGACCAATACTGACCATAAGCTTCATCAACCATTTTAGTATTCAATAATGAGCCTGGATTGACAGCGATGACATTGATGTCATCTGCTGCGACTGTGTCGGCTAAATCCATACTCCACATCGTAAGAGCCAGCTTGCTTTGAGCATAGGCGTCTTTATCGGCGAGACGCTCTTGTCCTGCAAATGCCTTATATGATATCGATGCTTGCGCCGCAGAGCTTAGATTAATGATGCGGGCTTCACCCGACTTTTTGAGCAAAGGTAATAAGGCGTTGGTTAACTCGTAAGGCGCTAGATAATTGACCACAAAGCGTACGTCCAATCCATCTTTAGTCATTGCCGATGAGGTGGTATAAATCCCTGCATTGTTGATGAGTACATCAAGCTTTGGTAGTTTTTCGCTGACTTCTGCTGCCATTTTACGTACCGCATTCAAATCTGAAAAATCAGCCACAAACCCATCAATATTATCTACTGCCGCGCCTGTCGCGACAGCGTTGACTTCTGCTATGACATTGTCAAGTTTGTCCTCATTCCTACCATGCAAATAAACTTGATGTCCCGCTTCTACCAGCTTTAAAGCGGTCAATTTACCAATGCCATCAGTACTGCCAGTAATCAAAATAGTCTTAGCCATGAGCCATCCTTATTATTTGAGTTGTTATTTAAACTATTACTTAAGTCTTGAATGTGTTCTATTTTAACCATCGTAGTACAGCACATTGTAATGAAAGTGTTGTGATTCCGACAATCTCCTAATTATTATTGAACGTTCGCTCAAAATGATTTATAGTGATTGTAGTTGATTTACTCGAAGACGCATTATCTATTAATTTGAGCAGTCACTCAAATATAGTCAATTCGATAAAAAATCATTCACCACCAAATCATCAACAACTAACCATTAGCACCTACAATAAGGATTCTTATATGACTGACTTTACTTTACATGACAAACAAAGTGCACCAGAGGATAGCAAAGCGTTGCTGAATAACTCTATTGATGCCTTTGGTATGATTCCAAATCTACATGCTGTCATGGCCGAAGCACCCGGGCTTTTAGAAGGTTATCAACGTTTGCATCAGTTGTTTTTAGACAGTAGCTTTGATAATGAAGAAACTACCGTTGTATGGCAAACCATCAACGTTGAGCACAATTGTCATTATTGCGTGCCAGCACATACTGGCATTGCCAAAAGTATGAACGTAGATGACGCTATCACTGAAGCATTACGTAATGAGACCCCATTGCCGACTGAGAAGTTGGAAGCACTACGTAACTTCACACTCTCTGTCGTCCGGGATCGTGGTAATGTTAACGATGACGCTGTACAAGCATTCTTAAATGCAGGTTTTACTAAGCGTCAAGTCTTGGAAGTCATCCTTACAGCCGCGCAAAAAGTGATGAGTAACTACACCAATCATCTTGCTAACACGCCAATTGATAAGCCGTTCCAAAAGTTTGAATGGCAAAAGGCTGACTAATTACCTAGGCTAACATGTAGCAGTTTTGTGAGTTAAAATTATAAACAATAGCTAACGAGAGGTCATATGAAACATTCAAAGCAGTTATCATCAGAGCAGCCATTGCGCATAGATATTGTATCGGACGTGGTTTGCCCTTGGTGCGTCGTCGGTTATCGTCAATTGGCAAAAGCGCTTGAACAAACCAATACCGACTATGAGATACATTGGCATCCATTTGAGCTAAACCCTAATATGCCGAGCGCTGGTCAAAACTTGCGTGAGCATATCATGGAGAAGTATGGCTCAAGCAAAGCCGAGTCAGATGCGAGCCGCGCCCGAATGACTGAAGCTGGTAATGAGGTGGGCTTTACATTCAACTTTGATGATGACACACGTATGCACAATACATTTGATTTGCATCAGCTGCTGCATTGGGCGGATCAACAGGGCCGTATGCACGACTTAAAACAAGCTTTGTTCGCCGCGCACTTTACTAATGGTCGTAATATCTCTGATAAAGAAGTACTTGCTGATATTGCAGCGGAGATTGGACTGGATCGTAGTGAGGCATTGGCGGTACTAGAAGATCAACGATTTGCCAAAGAGGTACGAGAGACTGAGAAGCATTGGCAACAACAAGGTATTCAGAGCGTACCAGCCATCATTTTCAATGAGCGCCATCTGGTTAGCGGTGCTCAAGGGGTTGAGAACTATACTCAAATCTTGAAGCAATTGGCTGACATGGCTGATTAAATTATGTCGATTCTATGGCGCTATCATTACGCAACGCTTCTATTGATTGCGCCATATCTTCGGCAAGCTCATGTACAGCAGCACTGTCTACATCACGCTGTGCAAAAGCGCGCAGCCCCATTATTTCAGCTTGTAAACGCCGAGCCAGCCTAACAGGGTCAAGCTCACTATCAAGCTCCCCTATGCGCTGAGCTTCCGTAAAGCAGTCAATAAATCGCGCTTCCATACCAGCCAGCATGGCCTCAACCTTTTGTAAGGCTGATTGCTCACGCGCGCCAAGCTCCAGTAAGCTTTTGACCAGCATACAAGCGCGACTTGGCAGCCCCTTATCGAGAATTCCGCCAAGCTGTCGCAAGTAGGCAGCTAGCCCCATCAATGGCGAATGATGAGTTTTCAAAGTATATTCTAGCTCGGTCAGTGTCAGACGAGCATAGTGCTCTAATACTTCTTGGAACAGTCCATCCTTGCTACCAAAAGCCGCGTAAATACTCCCCGGGCGCATATCGAGTGCTTTTTCTAAATCTTTTAAAGACGTTGCATGAAAACCCTTTTGCCAAAAAAGCTGTAAAGCCTGCTCTAAAGAGTCTTGTCGGTTATAAAGCGTCGTACGAGACATGTTCAATTCCAATATTCAGTCTGTGCCAAGCTACAATCAGATGCAGCAAAGTTGTAAAACAATATTAATTTGAGCGATTGCTCAATTTTATCTTGAACAACCTCTCAAGTCTAGTTAAAGTTAGACGGTACTCATAACTACTAAAAAGGAGTTTTTATGTCCAACAATCTATCACCCTCGATTATCGTCTTCGATGTCAATGAGACGCTACTCGACATTACCACTCTTGAACCATTATTTGCTCGCCTGTTCGGTGACAAGCACATGTTAAGGGAGTGGTTTGCTCAATTAGTGCTTTACTCGCAGACCATGACTTTGTCAGGACTGTATACGCCTTTTGGTGAGATTGGCGTTGGTGCGTTACAGATGACAGCTGATATCCATGAAGTAACGCTGACAGAGGACGATATTATTGAGTTAAAAGAGCGCATGAGCAAAATGCCTGCTCATCCTGATGCCGTCCTAGCATTGTCCAAACTACGTGACGCGGGGTTTCGTCTAGTAACGCTTACCAACTCAGCACCCAGCGCCGCCCCTACGCCGCTAGAGAAGGCTGGCTTAAGTGAGTTTTTTTGAGCAGTCTTTTAGCGTTGAAAAGGTTGGCAAGTTTAAGCCTGCTCCTGAGACTTATCAAATGGTCGCCAAAGAGCTGGCTGTTGAAATGTCAGATCTTTGCCTTGTCGCTTGTCATCTTTGGGATACGATTGGCGCGCAAGCCGCTGGCTGCCAAGGCGCATTTCTCACTCGGCCCTATAATGCCATGTTGCCTGCATCCAATGTGCCCACACCGGACTTTATGGCCTCAGATCTTGTTACGCTTGCAGAGCAGATTATTCTTGATACTCAAGGCTAACCGTTATTTAGAACTCTATAGTCAAAATATCCTAAAAAAACCACAGTATTGCTGATATCAATTCTTTGTAGCCCCTATCTGCGCAGACACAGCAAGTAAGAAAAATCGATATCAGCAGTGCGTGATGTGTCGATATTACTTTCACTGACTATACTTTTAATGCTAAAAAAAATGCCGCTCCTATATAAGGGCGGTATTTTTGTTTTTTCTATCTTATAAAACTAGGGCATGTTTTAGAAAATATCTCTTAAAAATGAATAACGGTACGAATACTCTCACCTTTATGCATCAGATCAAATGCTTCGTTGATGTCCTCTAATGGCATAGTGTGAGTGATAAAGTCATTTAATGGGATGTCACCTTGCATATAACGATCGACGTAGCCGGGTAACTCGCTGCGACCTTTGACGCCACCAAATGCCGAACCTTTCCAGACGCGACCAGTCACTAGCTGGAATGGACGGGTTGAGATCTCTTGTCCAGCACCAGCGACACCGATGATGACCGACTCACCCCAACCTTTATGACAGCATTCAAGCGCTGAGCGCATCACATCGACATTACCAATACATTCAAAAGAGTAGTCTACACCGCCATCAGTCATCTCGACGATAACCTCTTGGATAGGCTTGTCGTAGTCTTTAGAATTGATGCAATCAGTCGCGCCAAGCTTCTTAGCCAACTCAAATTTATCTTCGTTAATATCGACACCAATAATACGACTGGCTTTGGCCATTTTTGCACCAATAATAGCGGCGAGGCCAATACCACCAAGACCGAAAACAGCAACGGTAGAGCCTTCTTCAACTTTAGCCGTATTCATAACCGCGCCCATACCGGTGGTCACGCCGCAACCAAGCAAGCACACCTTTTCTAACGGGGCATCAGCGTCAACTTTGGCCAATGAAATCTCTGGTAAGACGGTATATTCAGAAAAAGTTGAGCAACCCATATAATGATAAATCGGCTCGCCATCTTTATAAAAACGCGTCGTTCCGTCTGGCATTAAGCCTTTACCTTGAGTCTCGCGTACGGCTGAACACAGATTGGTTTTACCTGAACGGCACATTTTACAGACACCGCACTCTGCAGTATATAAAGGAATGACATGATCGCCAACTTGGACGCTGGTCACGCCTTCACCGATTTGCTCAACGATACCGCCACCTTCATGACCCAAGATAGCCGGGAATACACCTTCTGGATCTTCACCAGATAAGGTAAACGCATCGGTATGGCACACGCCACTGGCGATGATTTTTACCAATACCTCACCCTTACGCGGCAGCATGACATCCACTTCTTCGATCGATAGCGGCTCATTTGGCCCCCACGCGACGGCGGCTTTAGATTTAATAAATTTATCTGACATAGTATTCTCTCTTTTAGTTGGTTTTATCGTTGATTGAACGCAGACCCATTTATCTTATAGCGCTGACTAAATAGAGGCAAGCTACTATCGTCACATGGTTACATTGCCTTGGTCTGTAAAACGTTAATTTATGCTAACTATTATAGTCTTTTCTGAAACGATAACAATGTGCTATATTTACAAATATCTTTTACACAGTGGTAATAATCATGGGTTGGGATGGTATCAGCGAGTTTGTCTATGTAGCAGAGTACGAGAGCTTTACTCGCGCCGCAAAAGAGTTGGGCATGTCAACGGCGCAAGTCAGTCGGCAAATCAGTGCGTTAGAGAAGCGCTTGAATATCAAACTGCTGTATCGCACGACACGTAAAGTGTCATTAACAGAAGAAGGCCGCATATTTTATCAGCATTGCCGCGGTGTGCTCGATGGCTTAGATGCCGCTGAACAAGCGGTGAGCAATCTGCAATCAAAGCCCCAAGGCAGAATTAAACTGACCGCTCCTGTCACTTATGGTGAGCAGCAACTATTGCCATTGGTTAATGACTTTATGGTGCAATATCGTGATATTGAAGTCACGGCATTTTTGAGTAATCAAAAAATCGACTTAGTAGATGGCGGCTATGATTTGGCGATTCGTATTGGCAAATTAAGCGATTCAACCATGATGGCAAAAAAACTCAGTCGTCGTACCAACTTCGTTTGTGCTGCGCCCGCTTATCTCAAAAAGTACGGCACGCCTCATGTTCTGTCCGAGCTAAGCCAACATAACTGCTTACTTGGCACTCGTGATTATTGGCATTTTATCGACAATGATAAACACGCTGATAAAGAAGTGAATAAGCAAGCAGATAAAGAAAAAAACCTACGAGTGTCTGGCACTGTGCAATATAACAGTGGTCATAGTCTAGTTGATGCGGCGTTAAAAGGTTTAGGTATTGTGCAGCTACCTGATTATTATGTGCAACAATACTTAGCATCAGGCGAGCTGGTCAGCTTACTGGATAACTATAGAGAGCCTGAAGAAAGCATTTGGGCCGTCTATCCGCACAACCGTCATTTATCACCTAAGATTCGATTGCTCGTAGATTATCTGGCAGAGCGTTTGGCTTTGTAATTCTTTAAGAGGTGTTGTAATGCGACCCTTTACTATGCGCAGTTTATTACGCACAATGCTATGAAGCACTTAACTCTGATACATACAGAATATAGCGAGTCCAGTAAAAAAAGATACAGTGGAACTGGGATGAATTTTACGCAGCATCGAGCAGCGCAGGCACAGCACGCAAGTAAAATTTATACCAGTTTCGCGTCAGAATGTAGTGTACTTATCTTATTTAGGATCGACTATACTTGATGTTGTCAGCCATCATTCGCTCAATAAACGTTCACACTAAAAAAGGACTTTTTATGCTTAAAATTATCACTATCACTGCCCTAGCTTTGGCTGTTTCCTCTTGCGCCAGTGTTGAAAATATTTTAAACGCGCCGGATAAGGTGCAGTCGACGCCAGAAACGATGACTGCTATCAATGCTGAGAAGGGTTTGGTGACGATGCAAAGTAATCATTCCGTTCAAGATACCGCTGATAAGCTAGCGGGGATTATTGAAAGTAAAGGCATGAAAGTATTTGCGCGTGTCGATCATCAGAAAAACGCGCAAGGTGTCGATTTAACATTAAGGCCGACGCAAGTGATTATGTTTGGTAACCCAAAAGCGGGTACGCCATTGATGAATTGCGAGCAAAGCGTCGCTATCGATCTACCGCAAAAAATTCTCATCAGTGAAGGCGCTGATAAAAAAGTGTGGTTGTCGTACAACAATCCTGAGTATCTAAAAGCCTGAGTATCTAAAAGAGCGTCATAATATAAAAGGTTGTGATACCCAGCTCGCTAACATCGCAAAAGCCCTTGATGGTATTAGTAAAGCTGCTACTGCAAAGTAGCTATTAATAAACATTGATAATAAACATTGAAAACGGTCATATTTAGAGTAATAAAAAAGGTGGAATGCAAAAGCATGGTCCACCTTTTTTGTCTCTCTACCAAATTCACTTATTCGCAATTCTCAGATCGTGCTATTTGCTCATGCAGCTCCACTTTTAACTTCTTTGCACACTCGATAATTTTTCTTCTATTAGCAGGTATAGCACCATACTTAATCGCTGTTTCTCGCATTTGTACTGTCACGTCGTAATGAGGATAGCTAGCATTACGGTGAAACAGGCGCTTATCCACCTCAATCAATGCCGCAAATTCATGCAGCTCTTGCAAGGTATCTGCCAGCATGTGGCACCATCTATAGCCTTTAAACTCTATCTGCATAAAATCCACATATATCGCCATCAACATGTACCTTTAAAATTCAAAAAATAATCTGCTTTTGGGGTAATTAAATACCAATTTAACTTTGCGTTTTGCTTATGATCCTACTCTCAGAATCGGCTTAATGGTAATGCCACTTGCCGAATCTTCAAACGCTTGGTTGATGTCCTCAAAATCGTAAAATTTAACCAGCTTATCAAATGGGAATTGACCTGCCTTGAAATAAGCAATCAGCTGCGGGATAAATACGCGCGCGACCACATCGGTATGACAGACGCCTGTCGCAACGACTTTTACTCGTATCTCATCAATCTCAGGCGTGGCAAGCTGTACAGGCTTTAATTCAAAAGCTGCGCCTTGGTTGTGAGTGACTGCTGCTTTAATATCCATTATATCCATCTTGTTGACTACTAAAAGAGGTTACATTTCAAAAGCTCTTTATCTTCCAAGAACCCAGCCGCCATCCATAAATACGTTAGAGCCATGCATGTAGTTAGAATCATCAGAGGCTAAGAATACGGCAAGTGCAGCAATCTCCTCCGGCTTTCCTGCACGCTTCGCTGGAATGTCGTCTAATCGCTCATCTTCAATACCTTTAGTCATTGGTGTTTCTATAAATCCAGGAGAAATAAGGTTTACCTTAATGCCTTTGCTACCAAAGTCAAAAGCCAGCTGCTTGGTAAAACCTAAGATGGCATGCTTGGATGTGACGTAAGCTGAGCCTCCAGGACCTGCTACCTGTGTCGCTTGTGAGCCTACATTAATAATAGTGCCTTTACCTCTTTCTAAAAAGTGTGGAACCACCGCTTTTGCTGCTAGATATGGCGCTTTTACATTGATAGCCATCAATTTATCGTACTCGTCTGCTTCTAATTCTACCGCTGTCTTATAAGCATCGTGAATACCAGCACCATTGTATAAAATATCGATTTGACCAAACGTTTCTAAAGCCTTATCTATAACAGCCTGTATCTCTGCACCGTCAGTTACGTTCGCTTCCACAAAAATGGCTTGTTGGTCGTTGTCTTTTATCTCATCAGCGATACGCTTACCATCTGTTTCGTCGCGGCCAGTGACAATTACTTTTGCGCCCTCAGCTGCATAAGCTTTAGCAGTCGCTTCACCAAGTCCAGATGTGCCACCAAATACGATGGCTACTCTATCTTTTAATTTCATTTTTATTTTCCTTTTAATTTTTATTAATTTATCAGGTGTTAATTTGTTAGGTATTGATTTGGCAGGCATCTATGGCAGTCATTGTAGACCTAACCACAATATCAACTCTACAACCGCACCTAGCTAGCTTATAATACTTCCAACGTCTGACGTGTGTTAGCGCACCAAAATCACCGGTGACAGTGTGCTGGCGATAATTTCTGTAGTAGTGCTGCCAAGAAACAAGCGCTGTAACTTAGAATGGCCATAAGCACCAACCACGATGATATCGACATCGTTATCTATCTGAAAAGTCAATAATCCATCAACCGCATCAAGCTCAGGCAAAAGATGAGCTTCTACTGCAAAGCCCGCTGATGTTAAATGCTCAACAGCATCAGCAAGGCTTTTTTTGGCCGAGTCTTTATCGTTACCTACCATAACGATGTGACCTTTTAGCCCTCGCAATAGATCGCTCTTTGCTACCATCTGTGTGGCTTTGATAGCGGTTTTGCTAGCATCAAATGCGACCATGTATGACTTTGGCGCCTCAAATTTTTCTGAACAAATCAAAACAGGTATGCTTGATGCCCGTGCAACGGTTTCGATTTGGCTGCCAATATTGATGCGGCTATTCTTATGGTCTTCACCGCGACGCCCCATAACGATGGCACGATTTTCTTCTTTAAAATGTTCGATAGCCGGTAATAGCTTACCGCGACGTTGATAAATATTAACTTCTACACCTTCAAAGCTACTTTGCAAATAGCTTTTTGCATCTTGTGTTAGTGCATTACTATAGCTATTGACGACTTTGGCCCTTTTTTCGTCCAATTCAGTTAATTCTTCCAATAAGAATTCGCGACTATTCAGTCCTATCGCCCCTGATAAATCGCGTCTGGTCGATGCAGGTACAGCGCTGACATGGAGTAGCCCAACTGGCAACCCCAATCTGCTGGCGTACCATGCCGCATAATCACAGACCGACTCAGTAACCGCTGAGCCATCAATACAGGCTAAAACGTGCTCTTCTGTTTTCATGGTTCATCCTTAAGTTTTAATGATGGCTGCAACCCCTTTGTGCAGCTCGACTTGTCGATCTACGCCTGCGATTGTTGATATACAGCAACTTAAAAACTTAGTAATAGAAAACTTCGGCGATGATCATACTATTTAGCATATCACCTCTAATACTAGATAACCGTTTCAAGATGTACTTTTACGATTTGTACAGATCAGCGCTGATTTAACTTATTCACGCTCGCAATAAGCGCCACCATTATCATTCCTATGATGATAAGTACGCCTGACATCATGTGCGCGGCGTCATAGTTGAGTGCCTCGACTTGCTCATATATCGCAATCGACACCACTTTGGTCTCACCTGAGATACTACCCCCTATCATGAGTACCACACCAAACTCGCCAATGGTATGAGCAAAGCTGATAAGACTACCCAAAATAATACCGACCTTGGCTTGTGGTAACGCCACTCTCATAAAGCGCCTAAGACGGCTTGGCTCTAATAATCCTGCCATATCCATCACGCTTGTGGGAATACGTAAAAACTGGGCATAGACAGGCTGGATATAAAATGGCAGGGAGTAAATAATGGAACCAATGACCAGCCCTTCAAAGGTAAAAATTAAGGGACTAACTCCAAGCTCATGAAGATAGTGACCGATACCTGAGCTGGGACTAAGCAGTAATAATAAATAAAAAACCAATGACGGTCGGCGGCAGTACCAGCGGCATGGCAATAATGCCCATCAGTACCACTTTGACACGTGCCACAAAGTGTCCACGGCTTGGTTTGGCAAGCCAATAAGCCATAGGCGTGGCAAAGAGTAATAAACATAAGGTAGTGATGGCAGCCAGCTTGAGACTGACTAAGAATGGACTGAGCATGTCTGACATCAGGGATGGATCTATCATAATGTCATTGCTCATCATATCAATAGGGATTTATTCTATCCCGCTAATCATTGTTGAACGGTTAAATATCCTGCTCGTGAAAAATACTGTTGCCCTGCTGTCGATAGCAGATAGTTGCGAAAGTCTGTCGCGACAGCAGAGTCATCAATGACGATACCATCTTGTAAAATAGCAGGATATGACGCTGGTGCTAAAGTGATAAATTGCTCAGGTTTGGCGTTGATAGCGACAAGCTGTGATTGCGCCACAAAGCCATAATCGACATTTCCCGTATGCGCGTACTGAAAGGTCTGCCCAATATTTTCTGCTTGTATTATCCGTTTTTGCTGCTCTAAAGTGTCATATATCTTTTGCGTCTGCAAGTAAGATTTTGCCGACGCGCCATAAGGTGCAAGCTTGGGATTGGCGATAGTGATTTTGCTATTGGTATCGCTCGTCAATATATCAGCCAGCGCTTTTGGATTCAGCTCATTCAAAGGTCTGGTAATGCTATATAGTGCCAGTTGGCCTTGCGCATAAGTAAAAGGCTCATGAGATTTTACGCCTTGCTCGCTTGCATCAGCAAGTTTGGCGGGGAACGCTTGATTGGCCGATAAAAAATATATCATAAGGCGCGCCTGCCGTAATCTGCGCGTATAGTTTGCCAGAGGACGCATAAGTGACGTCTATATCATGGATATTTTGCGCAGACAGATCACTTGAGGCTTGATAGCCATCAATAATCTCAGGCAGTACGTCAGACAAATTGGCAGCAGCAGCGATACGCAGCGTATGGGAATGTTCAGTGTTATTGGCAGCAGAAGCTGTATCTGTAGTAGTCTCCTGTGTACAAGCACTTAATATCAAAAGTGAGCTTGCAATTACAATCGTTATTAACCTATCCATTATTACTTAACCACTTAGAAGAATCATCTTCATAATACTCTTGCTTCCACACAGGAATATCTGCCTTGATGGTGTCAAGAATCCAGCGGCAAGCGTCAAAGGCCGGATAACGATGGGCAGAGACGACCCCAACCCATACCGCCACATCACCGATCTCAAGCGCACCAATACGGTGAATAGCAACCGCATGGGTAATCTCAAAACGCTGTTTGGCTTCTTCGATAATGGCGCGGCCTTGATTGATTGCCAAGTCTTCATAGCCGTAGTACGTTAAGCGCTCAACGTTGCTGGCATTATTATGATTGCGCACGCGGCCCTCAAAGCAGACAAAAGCACCGCAGCTGTCATCATCAAGGGTGTTTTTAAGTCTGTCATCATCGATAGCAATATCTAATAAAGCAAAGCCATCGCGCTCAGCGATTGCGTATACTTCATCAACGCTACGTTTGATGGTCATTGATTGGCTATGGACGTTGTCTGTCATGTGGTATCTCTATAAGTTATAGTCAGCTGAAAATAAAACTGTTATTTAAATTTAAAAGCGCTACTGCAATGGATTTTGCGCCGCCTCTGTCGGCGTAGGCACAGCACGCAAGTAAAATTTATACCAGTAGCGCTATATTTCTTTGAAAGTGTATCAGCTATATTCTATAAAGTTCTTGCTTAACCACCAGCGACAGGGGTAATAAACACCACACTATCGCCGTCATGGATTTGTTCTGTCCACTTAACGAAGTAATCGTTGACAGCGACCCGCAGCTCAGATTGCGGACGACTAAAGCCATGCTTTTGATGAAGCTGTTCGTATAGCTGGCTCAATGAGGTCGATTGCGCCACGCTAATGGTTTCTTGCTGGCAGCCAGCTTCATCAGCGAGGCTAGCAAAGTATAAAACATTAATATCCATGGCGGTATCAACGCTGGTTGCTGTTTCAGTTTCTGGCTCAACGATTTTTGATTCAATAGCGCTCATCACACTCTCCATTCTTTACAAGCTACTTGGCTTTGTGTTCAATGCCTTACTGTCTTGAAAAAACTGTTTTAAAAGAAGTCTTATAATCCTAAGCATGACTATAATCTGATTTTCCGCCCGTTTTTTTTAGCAAATGTACATTATCAATGACAATATCATGCGATATGGCTTTAGTCATGTCATAGATGGTTAGGCACGCCACGCTTACAGCGGTTAAGGCTTCCATCTCGACACCCGTTTTATGCGTGACTTTGACAGTTGCACTGACGGTTATGCTGTTGCACGCATCATCATATTCAAAGGTTAAACCAATCTTATCTAATGGTAGTGGATGACACAGCGGGATCAGATCGTGGGTGCGCTTGGCGGCCATAATACCTGCTATATGGGCAGTTTGCGTGATGCTGCCTTTTTTAGTCATGCCATCAGCGGCTTTAATCTGCTGATAAATCTCGTTTGGAAACCGTACTTGCCCTGCTGCACTGGCTTCTCGTGTGGTAGCAGTTTTACCACTGACATCGACCATAGTAATATCGCCATCGTTGTCCAAATGCGATAAAGTGGATTGGGCCGCAGTAGCTTGGTTGTTTGCTTGGCTATTACTGTTCATTTATCCATTCTCTTACGTTTCTTATAAATTACTTAATGATGCACAAGCACGAGCAAAGTCTGCTGGCATATTAAAATTGGTCAAATGCTGCCAGTTGCTTGCTAAAGGCACCGCTTGCGTCATAGGCTGAATAAAGGCCATCACTCGCCGCCCGCCATTATCAATATAGGCTTTTAGATCAGGCTCAATGCTTAACTGATAAAGCCCTAATAATGGATACAAATGGCGCTCATCGGTTAAGCAAATGATCTGCTTATGATAAGCTTGGTTTTTGCGGGTTTGACTATCCTTTATTTGGATTGTTACAGGCTGCAATTTTTGCCATAACTCTGTAGCCGGTATCAGACTATCACAGCTAATCACCATTAACCAAGATGACTGGTTTTCTGTTATAGCATCTGACGAATAAGTCTTTATCACGGTTTGCAGGGCCGACTCGATAGCGACCAATGCCCCGCCCGTGTGAATTTGGCTGTTACTAATCCGACCGTTACTATTTTGGCCAGCGCTATTTTGTCTCTCAGCATTCTGGCCATTAATCGTATCAGCGCCATAATCAGTAACATGCATAATAGGCGCTTGAGAGTCGCTATCCATCAGATCGGAATCAATATAAAAGCCGCGCCCATTATCGGCAATCATAATAGGCACGTTTTTGTTATTGCCAGTATGAGCTTTAGCTAAATCCAGCGCCTGCCGTACATGATAGTCTAGCAAGCGCTCGCCTGTCGGTAGAGTAAGCTCCGCTTTGGGCGTGCCCATACGGCTAGACGCGCCACCTGCTAAAATAACAATACCAGCCAAACTGTCTAAGCAGTTCAAACCATTTGAACCATTTATAGTATTTATCATAGCCACACTTTACTTATCCTCGCATCAGTCGTGGCTTGGGTTTTGTGCCATAAAATGGGGTACAAAATTGCACGGTCGCGTACGGCTATCGAACTGCGCTTTGAGGATGTTTTCCCAGCCCGTACGGCACGCGCCCGATGAGCCTGGCAAACAAAAGATACCCGTGCTGTTTGCCATGCCTGCAACCGCGCGCGACTGTACCGTTGACATGCCAATCTCATCTTTTGAGATCAGACGAAACATCTCACCAAAGCCGTCGATAGATTTATCAAACAATACCTTTACTGCCTCTGGCATATGTCTCTGAAATCAAAAACCTG